>DJFA01000105.1 GCA_002431975.1 Ruminococcus sp. UBA5884 | reverse complement strand
TCATCTTTACATAGTACTGGTTAGCAAGAGTTACGTCTCTTACGTCAACTGCACCGTCAACTGTTACGTCGCCCCAGAGAATCTTTGAAGGGTCACCGTTACCTGTAGTTGTTGATGTTTCAGGGTCTTTTTCAGTTGTTACAGTTGTTGTCTTTGTTGTTGTAGTTGTATCATCTGGTTTAGATTCTGAAACAGATGTTGTAGTTGTATCACCTGGGTCAGGAGTTACACTGCCATCAATGTAAGGAGCTTTCTTTCCTTCTTCAGCAGTTGGAGCTACATCTTCGAGGTAGCTTACAACCCATGCAAGAGGAGCATTCCAGTTGATAGTAACTTCGTTTGTTGACCATGATTCGATGTGGTCGAGGTAGCAAAGCTGTGGAGCAATTGTATTTACCTTGTAGCCCATACCCTTAATCCATGGGTCCTGCATAGCTGAGTTAGGACCGCCTGAGAGAACACCTGCAGGTGCCATCGGGAATGTTGGGTCGAGCTGGTATGACCAGTATCTGTGGTGAGGATATGTTGTAGCGTGTTCGCCGTATCCTGTGATGTATGACTGTTCAAGTGGGTTACGTCCGAGGATATAGTCCATAGCAGTTGAAGCACCGCTGATGTATTCCATCTTACCAGTGATATCGTAAGCATAAGCCATAACGATAGCATTGTTTATAACGAATGAGTTTGAGCCCCATTCATAACCATTGATTATACCGTCATAAGATTTATCTGTATATGAAGCAATCTGATATGGGATACCATAGCCCTGTTCATCTTCCTTATCAACATATGACTGAGCGATTTCAACAATGCTGTTCTGGAGTGTTGAAACTTCATCAGCCGGAAGATTCTTGCTGTTGAGGAGGAGTGTAAGAGTACCAAGACCAGCTGTGCAGCCCCAGTTGAATGAACTGAATGAACCACAGTTTTCACCGCCGTCAAGTTTGTTTGTAAGCTTGAGAGCATCTGAATAGCTCTTGAGGTCTGTATGATATGTTTCATCGCCTGTAGCTGCGAAGAGTTCGCAAGCTGCCCAGTAGAAGTCGTCGCTTACTTCTGTATCACCGTAAGCACCGCCTCCACGGTCCTGAGACATCGGAGCAAGTTCATTTGGATTAGCCTTTGCAGCCTTGTAAGCCTTTTCAGCAGCAGCAAGACAAGTATTTGCAAAGTCATCATCAATACCCTTCCAGAGTCTGTATGACTGTGCAGCTGTAGCAGCAACGTTAAGTGTAGCAGCTGTAGTTACTGGCTTAACGATACGTGTGAGTTCGTCTTCACTTGGTCTTACAGCAAGAGCAGTCCACTTGTAGTCATGGATTTTATGGTAAACCATGCCGTCATCTCTCTGCATCTTGAGGAAGAATTCCATTTCAACTCTTGTTTCATCAAGAAGGTCAGGATATTTGTTTCCTGATTCAGGAATTACGATATCTCCGCCGTCATCCATCTTTGTTGTATTTCCTACAGCAACAGCTCTTTCATACATGTTGTTGAGAGTCCATACTGAAATACCGCCGTTAACAACGTATTTACCATGGTCACCAGCATCGTACCAGCCGCCTGTTACATCAAGTGTGCCGCTTGACTTGTCGATGTCTGAACCGTCTGATGCATAGTCATCTTTCCATTCATTCTGGATATAAGCCTTATCAGGATTATGACCAACATACTTTGTATTTTCAAGAGTGCTTGGGTCGCCGCTTGTTATGTATTTTGATTCAATCGGAATACCTGAACGGTTGAGGTAGTAGTAGTTCATTGAGTTTGTGAACATACCATCATAAATCCAGTTGCCGATATTGAATGAAAGGCTTGTCTGGCTGCCGCATACAACTGTGTATCCTTCGCCTTCATCCTTGAAATCTGAGAAGTCAGCAACCTGAACAAAGTTTCCTGAATCGCTGTCATCTATTGTAGAGCTTGTTGTGCCTGTGTAAACAGTGTTTCCGCTCTTGTCAACTACCTTGAATTCCTGAGGAGCAGCATTTGCAGCGTCAACGACTACTGTAGCCTGTTTCTGGAGGTTAGGATAGTAACCAACCTGGTTTACTTCAACGCCTGTAACAACATATTCGCCTGCGTCTACATAGTCATCATCATTTCTTGATGTGTTTTCAAGTGACATATTGTCGAATACGATGTTTGTGCCTGCTTCAAAGCATCCGCCAGGAGTCCACTGACCGTCACCGCCGAGGTGGAATGCCCATTCAGCAACTTCTACGTCCTTTGTAGGAGTAAATTCGCAGTCCATTGTATAAGTCTGGTTTGCTGATACAGGAATGCAGTCCCATTTCTGGTCAAAGTCATTTGAACCTGTATTTCCGTTATGCCAAACTTCAACGTCACCGGCAAGGTTACCGATTTTTGTATAGAACTTACCACCCTTGTCAGGAGTCATTTCAAAGTGGAGTTTATATGTATCTGAAGATCTCATTACAAGACCTCTGTGACGGAACTGGCAGTCCCATCTGTCTTCACCGCCTTCAGAAGCACCACCCGGATTTACAATAGTCATTTTGTAAACGCCGTCTGAAATGTCAAATGACATTTTACCTGGTGTTGATTCACAAACGTGCCATGGAAGACCTTTCTTGTCGAATGTTGTTTCGCCGAGAAGCTGACCGGCAGAAGCAGTGATAGGTGTTATTGCTGAAGCAGCTGTAAGACAGAATGCAACAACTTTAGCAATATTTTTCTTTGCTGTACCCATGTTTATCGTTCCTCCTAAAGAATTTTAAAAAAATTAATTATAATTTTCTGAATTAGTCTGCACGGAAGATAGCCGTGCTTTGTGAAAACTGACTCATCTAATACAGTATGCTTTCACATTCTTGACACTATAATTATAATATATCCATGAATTTTTGTAAATAGCATTTGAAAAGTTTGGAGCTTCACATATATATTAGCAATTTTAATTATATATTTTGCCCTGAATTGTATTATTTTTATGATTAAAAAATCATTTTGCAGCCAATGTAATGGTTTACACAAAGCGTTCATTTGGCAATTTGTATATGAAAACCATTACATAAAACTTATTAATTCTGTACAATAATTAATATATACTCATATAATTTGTGTATTAAAAACAGTAATTGTATTTTGTTTTGATATGATAACGGTTATAATTCCGAAAAATTTGATTATCAATTCAGAACTGCATTTATTGGTTACATTAAACAAACATTTATTATTTGACATTGAAAAAAAGCAGATGTATAATTAATGTATGTCGAAAAAAAAGGAGGATATTAAAAAATATGAATCAGGATGTTTTTGAAAAAGTTCCTGTACCGAAAGCAGTCTTTACACTTGCAGTACCGACAGTATTAAGTATGCTTGTAACGATTATTTACAACATGGCTGATACTTTTTTTGTGGGTCAGACAGGAGATGCCAATCAGGTTGCGGCAGTTTCGCTTACAATGCCGCTTTTCACAATATTCATTGCCTGCGGAAATCTTTTCGGCGTAGGCGGAAGCTCATTTATTTCAAGAGCTCTGGGACAGGGTGAAAAGGAAAAGGTAAAGCATATTTCAAGTTTCTGCTTTTATACCTGTATGATTTTTGCAATTTTAATAGGTCTTGTATTTATCGTATTCATGAAGCCGATACTTAAAATGATAGGTTCAAGTCCTAATACTGAAGGATATGCAGAACAGTATATGTTATATATATCTGCGGGTTCAGTGCTTGTTGTGCTTGCAAACTCTCTTGCAAATATTGTAAGAAGCGAGGGAGCAGCAAAGCATTCAATGATAGGAATGATGATAGGAACTGTTGTAAATATCGTTCTTGACCCGATAATGATACTTTCAATGAATCTTGGAGTTGCCGGAGCAGCAATAGCTACTCTTATAGGAAACCTCTGTTCAGTTGTATACTATATTGTATATATACTTAAAGTCAGCAGCATACTTTCAGTTTCAGTAAAGGATTTCCGTATTTCAGAGGGAATTGCAGCAAATGTTTTCCTTATAGGTATTCCTGCATCACTCAATAATCTGCTTATGAGTATATCGAATATAATTCTCAATAATCAGCTTGTAAAATACGGAGATGAACCGGTTGCAGCCATGGGAGTTGCTCTCAAGGCAAATATGCTTGTTGTATTTTTGCAGATGGGTATAGCAATGGGAATACAGCCGCTTGTAGGCTATAATTTCGGAGCAAGAAATTTCAAGAGAATGAAATCAGTCATGAAATTTTCGGCACTCTGTACAATAATTCTCGGAACAGTTCTTACAGCGGTTTATTTCTTCAATACCGAATCAATAATAAAGATATTCATAGATGATGAAAGAGTTATAGACTATGGAATAAAAATGCTCAAGGCACTTATGGTTTCAGGGCCTTTCCTTGGAATAATGTTTGTATTCACATTTACATTTCAGGCAATGGGAAAGGTAGTTCCTTCACTTATTCTCTCGATAAGCCGTCAGGGACTTATATATATCCCGTCAGTTCTTATTCTCAACAGAATAATAGGCATTGAAGGACTTATATACTCACAGCCTGCCTCTGATATAGCCTGTCTTTTAATGTCCATAGTTACATTTATAATAATAAACCATAATCTTAAAAAAGAGGCGTAAATATGAATTATACTGTTTGCGGAAATGATATCATTATAAAGAAACATGATTTTGAACTTGATGATACTCTTGACTGCGGTCAGGCTTTCAGATGGACTAAAACAGATTACGGCTATAAGGGATATTTTCTCAATTCATATCTTGAACTTGAGGATAAAAATGATACAGTTGTTTTTAAGAATACATCAGAAAAGGATTTCAATGATATCTGGACGGATTATTTTGATTTCGGTACTGATTACACTTATCTCAAAGAGCTTTTTTCTCATGATGAAACTCTTAAAAAAGCGTGTGAGTTTGCAGGCGGAATACGTCTTTTAAAACAGGACGCATGGGAAACTGTATGCTCATTTATAATATCCCAGAATAACAATATTCCGAGAATAAAGAAAATAATATCTGCAATGTGTGAATATTACGGTGGATTTCCAAAGGCTTCACAGCTTGCCGCTGAAACTCCTGAAAGTATAGATTTCCTTAAAACAGGATTCAGAGCCAGATATATAATAGATGCTTCCCAAAAGATTGCTTCCGGAAAAATAAAGCTTGATGAAATATCAGCTATGCCGCTTGAAAGTGCAAGAAAGGAACTTATGACTATAAAGGGAATAGGTTTTAAGGTAGCAGATTGTGTACTGCTTTTCGGAATGCACAGAACAGACGCATTTCCGGTTGATGTATGGATAAAACGTGCAATGGCTCAGTATTACCCTGATGGATTTCCGGAATATCTTGACCAGTATAAAGGTATCGCCCAGCAGTATCTTTTTCATTATATCAGAAATCTTGACAATGTAAAATAATGCAAATTCGAGGCTATTTTCTGAAATTCAGATTAAATAATATG
>DJFA01000051.1 GCA_002431975.1 Ruminococcus sp. UBA5884 | reverse complement strand
ATAAAATCATTGGTTTTTCGTCTGAAATTCTAGGAAACTGCAACGGGCGACCAATGGTCGCCCCTACAGATTATGACGAAAATTTCTTATCTTCAATCATAAATTTTTTTGTCGAATTTGCGTTAAAATAAAAAAAACGGAGGTTTATTATGACTCTTTTTGAAGAACTCAAACGCAGAGGTCTTATCGCTCAGGTAACTGACGAGGAACAGATTTCAAAAATGATTAATGAAGGAAAAGCTGTATTCTATATAGGCTTTGACCCGACAGCTGACAGCCTTCATGTAGGCCATTTCATGGCTCTTTGCCTTATGAAAAGACTCCAGATGGCTGGCAACAGACCTATTGCCCTTTTAGGCGGCGGTACTGCAATGATAGGCGACCCTTCAGGCAAAACCGATATGAGAAAAATGATGACAAAGGAAACTATAAATCATAATGTTGAATGCTTCAAGAAACAGATGAGCAGATTTATAGATTTTTCTGACAACAAAGCTATGGTTGTAAACAACGGCGACTGGCTGCTTGACCTTAACTATGTTGATGTTCTGCGTGAAGTGGGAGCTTGTTTTTCTGTAAACAAAATGCTTACATTTGAATGCTATAAGCAGAGAATGGAAAGAGGTCTTACATTCCTTGAATTCAACTACATGATAATGCAGAGCTATGACTTCTATATGCTTTACCAGAAATACGGCTGCAATATGCAGTTTGGCGGCGATGACCAGTGGGCAAATATGCTCGGCGGTACTGAACTTATAAGAAAGAAACTCGGAAAAGATGCTCATGCAATGACTATTACACTGCTCCTCAACTCAGAAGGAAAGAAAATGGGCAAGACTGAAAAGGGAGCTGTATGGCTTGACCCTGAAAAAACTACTCCTTATGAATTTTATCAGTACTGGAGAAATGTTTCTGATGATGATGTTATAAAATGCCTTAAAATGCTTACATTCGTCCCGATTGAAGAAATAGAGGAAATGGAAAAAACTATGGAAGGTGCACAGTTCAACAAGGCTAAGGAACTCCTTGCATTTGAACTCACAAAGCTTGTTCATGGTGAAGATGAAGCTGTAAAGGTTCAGCAGGCTGCAAAGAATGTATTCGGAGGCAGCGGTGCAGATGCAAATATGCCGTCAACTTCAATTCCTGCCGATGAACTTGCAGACGGTGCAATAGGTATTCTTCCTCTTATTGTAAAAACAGGGCTTGCTCCTTCAATCAGTGAAGCAAGACGACTTGTCCAGCAGGGCGGAATATCTGTAAATGATGAAAAAATTACTGATGCAAAGGCTCAGATTAAAATTGATGGTGAAGTAATTATCAGAAAAGGTAAAAAGGTTTATCATAAAGCTGTTATCGCTTAAAATCCAGAGGTAAATCAATTATGAAAAAATTCAGAACCGCAGTATCTGCTATCATTATGATTATTGCCGCAATAGCCGGTTTCTTCACAGGAGGAATACTTGATGACAATGGAACAGGCGGAGCAATCCTGTTTTCAATGATTACAGGAATTTCATGTATTATCTGCGTTATTGACAATCATGAGAAATAAGATAAGCTGATTTATCAATAATAAAAATTATTTTAAAAAAACTCTTGACAAATCTTTTTTTTTATAATATTATATTAATAACATAATTATTTAAATGCAATGACAGGAATAAAAGTTACTTGTATGAATTTCAGAGAGCTGTTGTTATGCCTTATATGGCAGATGGTGCGAAACAGTATCATATTGTAATCATAACTCGTCCTTGAGCAGTCGGCTGAAATGTTTTTTATAAACAAATTAGGTTTGAACGGTTTCTCCCGTTACAGAGAGCTGCATTGTTTGATGCGGACTAAGTGGGTAAATTCTGCATATGCCGGATTTGCCAATCAGGAGTGGTACCACGGAGCTTTACAGCCTCGTCTCTTTATGTTTGAATGACATAATCAGACGGGGCTTTTTTATTTTTTAAAAAAGGAGTTTTTTATTATGAAAAATTTTGAAAAGTACACAAGACAGTTCTTCAATCCGCCTGTTGTAACTATGAAATGGGCAGAAAAAACATATATAGATAAAGCACCAATCTGGTGCAGCGTTGACCTTCGTGACGGAAATCAGGCTCTTATCGTTCCTATGAGCCTTGAAGAAAAACTCGAATTTTTCAAATTCCTTGTTAAAATCGGATTCAAGGAAATTGAAATAGGCTTCCCTGCCGCTTCTGAAACTGAATATGATTTCTGCCGTGCTCTTATAGAACAGGACCTTATCCCTGATGATGTTTCAATTCAGGTTCTTACTCAGTCAAGAGAACACATCATAGCAAAAACATTTGAAGCTCTCAAAGGCTGTAAAAATGCTGTCGTTCATCTTTATAATTCAACATCTGTTGCACAGCGTGAACAGGTATTCAAAAAGGATAAAAAAGAAATTATTGATATCGCTGTAAGCGGAGCAAAACTCTGTCTTGAATATAAAAACAAGACTGAAGGAAATTTCAGATTTGAATATTCTCCTGAAAGCTTTACAGGAACTGAAATGGAATTTGCTGCTGAAATATGCAATGCTGTAATTGATATCTGGAAACCTACTGCTGACAATAAGGTAATTATCAATCTCCCTGTAACAGTTTCACATTCAATGCCTCATGTATATGCAAATCAGGTTGAGTATATGTGCAATACACTCAATAACAGGGAAAATCTTATAATTTCACTCCACCCTCACAATGACAGAGGCTGTGCTGTTGCTGACAGTGAAATGGGACTCCTTGCAGGTGCTGACAGAATTGAAGGTACTCTTTTCGGAAACGGTGAACGTACAGGAAATGTTGATATTATAACTCTTGCAATGAATATGTTTTCTCAGGGCGTTGACCCTCAGCTTGATTTCAGCAATATGAATGAAGTTATAGAGCTTTATGAAAAGGTAACAAGAATGCACGTCTATGAAAGACAGCCGTATGCAGGTCAGCTTGTATTCGCAGCATTCAGCGGCTCTCATCAGGACGCTATTGCAAAGGGTATGAAATGGCGTGAAGAACATGACTGCAAATACTGGACAGTTCCATATCTTCCTATCGACCCGAAAGATGTCGGCAGAGAATATGAAGGCGATGTTATCAGAATCAACAGTCAGTCAGGAAAAGGCGGTATAGGCTATCTCCTCCAGCAGAAATACGGCTTTGACCTTCCTCCTAAAATGCGTGAAGAATTCGGCTATGCTGTAAAAAGCGTTTCAGACCATAAGCATAAAGAACTTATGCCTGAAGAAATTCATGAAATTTTCATGAAAAGCTATGTAAATATAAACGCTCCTATTGAATTTGTTGAAGCACATTATGCTCAGAAAAATGACGGAATAGACGCTGTTGTAACTATTAAAATGAATGGTTCATTCATAAACTGTGAAGCCCACGGAAACGGACGCTTTGATGCGGTATGCAATGCTATAAAGGAACGCACCGGATACAGATATACTATTAAAACATATGAAGAACACGCTCTTGAAAACACATCAAAATCCCATGCTGCTGCATATGTAGGAATTGAGGACGATAAAACTCATAAGATTTACTGGGGTGCAGGCATGAATCCGGATATAATTACTGCCTCTGTTTCGGCTCTTATCAGTTCAGTAAACAGAATGATAAACGATTCTGAAAAATAAATCAAAAAACCGGTCAGAAATGACCGGTTTTTATTATCCCTTATATATTATCATTGAAACCACATATCCGCATAAAAGCACTGGTTCAAGCCGGATATTTATAGTTTTTTTCTGACGGTAAAGCATATACATTTTAATTACAAACAATACAATAAGTGCAATAATCATTGATGAATATGTACATACATATCCGCTTAACAAGCCCATTACCGTAAAAATCTTTACTTCTTCCTTGCTGAAATAGTTATCTGAAAATTTATTTATAAGTATCACTATACCAGAACCGAATATTCCGCCGAGAATATCCCGTATCAGTATTTCAGCACATTGTGTTTTAAGCAATACCGCATCAATTACTGCAATGATTATCCTGAAAACTATTGCGGAAATAAACAGTATTTCAGGCATATGGCGATTCTTTGATGAAATAAATGCCGCTGATGATAAAAATGCAAGCAAGCCTATCATTTTGACCGCATTTGTCGGAAATGATGAATGAATGATTGAAAAAAATGAAGCTATTACGGAAATAAACAGAACAGTTATTATTATCTGATTATTAATGCGGTAGTTACAGAATTTTTTCATACACAAGAAATCAGCAGCACATACCGCAGCTCCGCCGACCACTGAAAGCAATAATAAAATAGTCCCCACACCCTGACGTTATAGAATAGCAATAAAAAAGACAATACAAAATGAAATGTATTGTCTGAGTGAGACATTGGGGATTTGAACCCCAGACCCTTTGATTAAAAGTCAAATGCTCTGCCAACTGAGCTAATGTCTCATAAAAATATATTAAGTTGAGATAAGTGAGACATTGGGGATTTGAAC
>DJFA01000084.1 GCA_002431975.1 Ruminococcus sp. UBA5884 | reverse complement strand
AATGTTCAGGACTTTTTTTATTTAAAGATTTTACTCAATGAACAGTATTATTGAAAATAATTTTTATTTCAGTACCTTTTCCGGCTTCACTTTTAAGTTTTATTTGTGCATTATGGAGCATTGCACCATGGCGGACTATTGAAAGTCCAAGACCTGTTCCGCCGGTTTCCTTTGAATGGCTTTTGTCAACACGGTAAAATCTCTCAAAAACTCTTGACTGATGTTCAGGAGGAATACCTATTCCGTTGTCTGAAACGGTGAGAACAATACCTTTTTCAGTATTTTCAAGAGTTATATCAGCTTTTCCGCCTTTTTTGTTATAGATTATAGCGTTGTCGCAGAGATTATATATCATCTCATGAATAACAGGCTTAAAGCCGTTTATTTCAGCTTTCTGACAGCTGCATGAAAGAGTTATTCCAAGTGACTTAGCTTTTGATGCAAGTTCATCGGCAACATTTCTGCATACTTCAGAGAGTTCGATTTTTTCAAATCTGTCCTGAAGCTGACCTTCTTCATCGAGCTGTGAGAGTTTTATAATATCCTCAATAAGAGTAAGTAATCTTGCTGATTCTGTATGTATCATTCCTGCAAAATGAGGTATATCTCCTTTCTGGGCAATGCCGTTGCTTATTATTTCAGCATATCCCATTATTGAAGTAAGAGGAGTTTTAAGTTCATGAGATACATTAGCAGAAAATTCACGCCGCATTTTATCAGAAAGTTCTCTTTCAGTTATATCGACTATGAAAACGACTGCTCCGAAACCTGAATTATCGCTTTCAACCGGATTTACAGTAAGATGATAAATTCTTCCATTATGTTCAAGACGGCATTCAGCTTTTGAACCTGCAAGAGCCTTTTCCACGGCATGAATATAATCATTATCCCTGCAAAGCTGCAAATATGAACCGTCTGCATTTCCTGAAAGTATTTTTCTTGCACTTTTATTTGCAGAAACGACTGCTCCGGCATTGGATATTATAACAAGACCTTCACTCATATTTGAAGTAATATATTCAAATTCATTCTTACTTTTTGAAAGGCCTTCAATCTGGGCTTCAATCTGTTTATTCTGATGAGCCATTTTTACAAGCAGAGGTGAAAGTTCCTCATATGTTTCATTTTCAAGAGGGTGATTGAGGTCAATTTTATTGATAGGCTTTATAATTGATTTTGTAATAAGCAGCGTTATTATAAATGAAAGTATTATTATAAATATGCTTATAAGTATTATCAGCCAGAGAGTATTTTTTATCAGTCCGAAAATATTCTTTGTATCACAGGCAACTCTTACAATATTATTTTCATAAGCATTGAAAGCATAGTAATAAGTTTCAGTACCGAATGTATCGGAAGCTCTTGTAATTTCGCCGCTGCCGTCATGCATGGCAGTTTCTATCTCCGGACGGTCAAGATGGTTGTCAAGTTCCGAGGCGGAAATAAAGCTGTCATATAAAACTGTTCCGTCATTGTTTATATATGTGATTCTGTTTTTGCTTTTTTTGCCTGTCTGACTGAGATATTCAAGAGCTTTTTCCTGATTTTCGCCGAAAATCATAACAGCATTGCCGATATATTCAGCTTCTGACTTTATTTCGCTTTTGACTTCATCAGAATATATCTTATACATAACACTTATTGTGCTGAATATCGTAAGCACAAGCACAAGCAGAGATGATAAAAAAATACTCCGGAAAACTTTTTTCTTCATTTCACACCGCCAATTCTGTATCCCACGCCACGGACAGTTTCAATGACATCACCGCTTTCGCCGAGCTTTGAACGCAGAGTTCTTATATGAACATCAACGGTTCTTGTTTCGCCGTCAAAATCGTATCCCCATATTTTTTCAAGCAGCTTATCCCTTGTAAGAACCGCACCTTTGTTTTTTATAAGAGCAGACAAAAGTTCATATTCTTTAAGAGTAAGCTCAACAGGTATATCATTTACAGTTACGATATGCATAGTTCTGTTTATTTTGATATTTTTATATACAAGGCAGTCATCATCTGAATTGCTGCTTCTGGTTCTTCTGAGAACGGCTTTTATACGAGATATCATTTCCATTATTCCGAAAGGCTTTGTAATATAGTCATCAGCACCGCAGTCAAGGCCGGTTATCCTGTCATATTCAGTACCTTTTGCCGTTACCATTATAACAGGGAGTGCTGCCGTACTGATATCTGAACGTATAGTTCTGAGTATACTTATGCCGTCTTCATCAGGAAGCATTATATCAAGCAGAACAAGCTCCGGCTTTTTATTTTTCACTGCATTGAGGAGGTCTGTACCATTTTCAAAGCCTTCCGCTTCAAAACCTGTATTCCGCAGCGTATATATAACAAGTTCCCTTATACTTCTGTCATCTTCGGCATAATAAATCATACTATCAGTTCTCCTTATGAATTCCGTTTATTGAAAACACTACCCATTCAGCGATATTTGTGGCATGGTCGCCGATACGCTCAAGATATTTTGCTATCATAAGCACATCAATTGCCTTTTCGCCGTTTTCAGGGTTTTCTGCTATCAGTTCTATTATATCATTCTTTATCTTAACAAACAAGTCATCAACTTCGTCATCATAGTCAATAACCGACATTGCAAGGCTGATATCCTTGTTTACGAATGCGTCAACGCTTTCTGTCACCATTTTTATGGTGCTTTCAGCCATTTTGCGAATATGTGCATTATGCTTTTCGTCAGAAAGGTCATGAATTTTCACAATTTCAGCGATATCAGAAGCCTGGTCGCCGATTCTCTCCATATCGGTTATCATTTTGAGAGCAGATGAAACAGTTCTCAAATCTCTTGCCACAGGCTGCTGCTGGAGCAGAAGCTTCAGACACATTGATTCAATTACTTTTTCCTTGCGGTCAATTTCATGTTCTGTATCAATAGTACTCTGTACAAGAGTCATATCATAATTGAAAAGAGCCTTTACTGCTCCCGCAATAGCCGACTCGCATAATGCACCCATTTCAATCAGTTCATTATTGAGCTTTTCAAGCTGCATATCAAATTTATCTCTCATATCAGCCAAACCTTCCTGTAATATAGTCTTCCGTACGTTTATCTGACGGATTTGAAAACAATGTTTCAGTATCATTCATTTCAATGACTTCTCCGAGGAGAAAGAATGCTGTTTTATCAGAAATTCTTGTTGCCTGCTGCATATTATGTGTAACCATGATTATTGTATACTTGTCCCTGAGTTCAAGGGCAAGGTCTTCTATACTGCTGGTTGAGATAGGGTCAAGGGCACTTGTAGGCTCGTCCATGAGCAGAACCTCCGGTTCTACAGCCAAAGCTCTTGCAATGCAGAGTCGCTGCTGCTGACCGCCTGACATTCCCAAAGCACTTTTTTTGAGTCTGTCCTTTACCTCATTCCATATAGCTGCTCCCCTGAGGGAATTTTCAACTATCTCATCAAGCTTTGCCTTTGATTTTATGCCATGGGTGCGTGGACCATAGGCGATATTGTCATATATCGACATAGGAAACGGATTAGGTTTCTGGAATACCATTCCCACACGTTTTCTGAGTATATTGGTATCCATTTTTTCATAGATATCCTGACCGTCAAGGAGTATTTTACCGTCTATAACGCAGCCTTCAACAAGGTCATTCATTCTGTTGAGGCTTTTGAGCAGAGTGGATTTTCCGCAGCCTGACGGCCCTATAAATGCTGTTATCCGGTTTGACGGAAGTTCAAGATTTACATTTTTAAGTGCATGAAAACTGCCGTAATGCAGATTCATATTTTTGATATCAAATTTAACGGTATCCGTTTTCATATTATTCATTAGTCTTTCCTTTCGTAATTCTCTTTGCAATAAATGATGAAAGCATATTTATAATAACTACTATGATAAGCAGAATTACTGCTGTTGCATACGCTTTATCGGTATTAAGACCCTCATTCCAGAGTGCATACAGATGAACGGAAAGCGTTCTTCCTGAACCAAGCAGATTATCTGGTATCTGTGCAACTGTTCCGGCTGTGAATATAAGAGCTGCCGTTTCACCGACTATTCTTCCTGTTGAAAGGATTATACCCGAAAGTATGCCGGGAACTGCTGATGGAAGAACTATTCTGAAAACAGTTCTTAATTTTCCTGCACCGAGTCCGAATGAACCCTCACGGTATGAATCCGGAACGCTCATTAACGCTTCTTCAGTCGTTCTCATTATTACCGGAAGTATCATTATTGAAAGAGTCAACGCTCCTGAAAGCATTGAATATTCAAATCCGAGAGTTGTAACAAACATCAGATATCCGAAAAGTCCGTATACGATTGATGGTATTCCTGAAAGAGTTTCCGCTGTTATACGGATTATTCCGACAAGCTTGTTTCCTTTTTTCGCATATTCAACAAGATATACCGCTGAAAATATTCCAAGAGGAACTGCTATAAGCAGTGAAAGCAGAGTCATTGTAACCGTATTTACCATTGCCGGAAACAGTGAACAGTTTTCACTGTTATATTTGGCTGCAAACAAATCAGCTGATATATTCGGTACTCCCTTTATCAGTATATATATAACTATTCCGACTGCTGTACAGACTGTTATTGCTGCGGCTGCATAGACAAGTATTTTAAGTATGACAGATTCTGTTTTGCCGTGCATTATTTCATTCTCCTCCTTACCATTGAGAAACTCATATTTATTATAAGTATGAATACAAACAATACTACTGCTGTTGCGATAAGTGCCCTTCTGTGAAGGTCTGCCGCATAGCCCATTTCAAGGACTATATTTGCAGTAAGAGTTCTCATTCCCTTTATAAGAGATGAAGGTATAACTGCCTGATTTCCTGCCACCATGATAACAGCCATTGTTTCTCCTACAGCTCTGCCTATTCCAAGGATAACTCCGGATAATACACCGGATTTTGCTGCCGGAAGAATTGTCCTGAACACGCTTCTTTCATGAGTTGCCCCAAGAGCCAGACTTCCCTCATAGTAGCTTCTCGGCACTGCCCTTAAAGATGCTTCTGATACGCTTATTATTGTCGGAAGTATCATTATTCCAAGGATTATACTTGCGGCAAGCAGACTTGTTCCGCTTCCTCCGAATGTATTCCTTATAAAGGGGACTATTACCATAAGTCCGAAAAATCCATATACAACTGATGGTATTCCTGCAAGCAGGTCAACCAGCGGCTTGAGTATCCTGTAAAGCTTTTTCGGACAGAATGATGAAAGAAATACCGCTGTGAATATTCCTGCCGGAACTCCTATTATTATAGCTCCGGCAGTTGCGTATATGCTTCCGATTATCATAGGGAATATTCCGTATATATCATTTGTAGGCTTCCATACCTTTCCCCCTATGAAGTTGAAAAATCCTATCTCATGAATTGCAGGTATACCGTTTGCAAACAGAAACACACATATCAGAGCCACGGCTATAATCGAAATGCAGGCGGATATGAGAAAAACTATATGCATGAATGTTTCTCTGATTTTGTTAAACATAAATCAATCTCTCCATTATTCTCCGGTTATATCAGACCATTTTACTGCTTCACCTGTGTAAATTTTCTTTATATCGTCCTTTGTCATATCGTCAATTGTATTTTCATTGTTTACAATAACGGCTATTCCGTCAATTGCTATTACTACAGGAGTAAGACCCTGTTCAAGTTCACTGTCTTTAAGTTCTCTTGAAGCCATTCCTATATCACAGTTGCCGGCTGCTGCGTCACTCATACCTGTAGTTGAATCACTCATATTTATTTCAATTTTAGCATTGGTGTTTACAGCTTCATATGCTTCTTTAAGCTTTTCCATTACAGGAGTTACTGATGATGAGCCTGAAACTGTTACTGTTCCTGAAAGCTTTTTACCGTCATAAGCTGCCGGACTGTCAACTGATGCAATGAATCCTGCCTTTTCGACTGTCTGCTGACCTTCTTCTGAAAGTATGAAGTCAACGAAATCCTGAGCAAGTTCTGAGGCATCTGCACTTTCTGCAATATTGAACGGTCTTGAGGCTTCATATTTTCCACTCTTGATATTTTCAACGCTTGGTTCTGCTCCGTTTATTTTAAGAGCCTTTACAGTATCTTTAAGTGAACCCATTGAAATATATCCGATTGCATTTACATTCTGTTCAACGCTTGTGAGAACTACTCCTGTACTTGTCTGGGTATCAGCTGTTGAAATGGTTTTATCAACCTTGTTTCCGTCAGCGTCCTTTTCTTCGACTCCAAAAAGTTCAATGAATGCTCCTCTTGTACCTGAACCTTCTTCACGGGTGATAACTGTTATATCACTTGCAGTATCAAATCCTCCTCCGTTGGCACAGCCTGTGAAAGCTCCTGCAAATAATACTGCTGACATTGCGAATGCTAAAAGTTTTTTCATAGAATAAAACCCCTTTAATTTTTTTTACACCTTGAGTATAAACAATTTATGTAAAATCCAAAAGTACAGTTTTGTTAAATCTATGTTAAATATCGGAATTTAACATTAAACAATGTTAAATCTATGATTATCTTTATATCGGAACAAATCGCATAATTTTCAGCATATCCCGCCAAACTGTCTTAAAAGTATGATAAAATTTATTTATTTACAATTTCCAACAAACAAATGATTTGCCATACAGAAAATAATTATTTAACGCCAATTCGATGATATTTTCTGTAATTCGCTTATTTGAAATTTGAATTTGTTTTGTAGGGGCGAACTGTGTTCGCCCGTGGGATTTACCATGAATTTAATCAGATTACCAATGATTTTTTCATACAGAAAACAAATACCGAAATTATGGTCAGACCATAATTTGAACGGGCGAACACAGTTCGCCCCTGCAGAACAGAAAAAATCCCTGCATATCACATATACAGGGATTTTTCTCAATATTAAAGTTTGCCTTTTTTCTGAAGTTTCTTTCTTGCAAGAGCTTCATATTTGGCAGCTTCCTTTTCACGTTTAAGCTTCTGTTTCTTTTCTTCAGGAGAAAGATTTTCTTCCTTGATTTCTTCTTCCTCCTCCGGTTCCTGAACGAGTACCTTTGTAGCACGCTTACTCTGCGGTACATATTCTTCAAATACCGGAATTTTTTCCTTTTCCTTATCTTTATCCTTTTCTCCGTCACCTATACCCATCTGATTGAGAGCTGCTTCAATGGAATCAACTACAGGAGTACCGTTTCCAAGCAATGGAGATGCTGACGGCTGAGGAGTTTTCTTTCTGCTCTTAGGAGCTTTAGGAGGAACAGAAACCGGCTGCTGTGACATCTGATTAAGAGCCGCATTCATAGCTGCACTCTGCTGTATAACAGGCTGAACCGGAACTGTCATATTAGGCACATTAGGATATATTGGCTGACCAAAATTATTATAACCTACAGGCTGAACCGGAACAGGCTGACCATATGCATTGTACATAACCGGAACATTCGGCTGATACATACCCTGACCATACATCACAGGCTGCTGGTACGGCTGCTGATATGGATTCTGCTGCTGATACGGCTGCTGGTACGGGTTCTGTTGCTGATATGGCTGCTGGTACGGGTTCTGCTGCTGATACGGCTGCTGATATGGATTCTGCTGCTGGTACGGCTGCTGATAAGGGTTCTGCTGCTGAGGATATTCCGGCTGTCTGTTGATTTCTGCTGCCGGTGACGGCTGAGTATGAACAGCCGGAGGAGGTGTCTGAACCTTTTTATCAGCAATAGGTGTAAGAGGTTCTGGTTCTGGTATTTCAGGGTCATTGATATCAAATGGCTTTATTTCTGCAAATTCAGGAGTTTCAACTATTCTTGTAACTCTTGCTGATGCAGGATGTACAGGCTTGCTGTAATTTGAAAC
>DJFA01000074.1:14565-49862 GCA_002431975.1 Ruminococcus sp. UBA5884 | reverse complement strand
GCAAACGGTAGTTTGCTGAATTTCAGTAAGTTTATATTAACGCCAATTCGACAGATTGTTTCTGTAGAGGAGAAATATAAAAACGATGAAGGAGATGAACAATATATGCAGGAGGATTTTACAAAAGTAATACTTGCCGGTGTTGATACAGGCGAATATGATATTGATTCTTCAATTGATGAACTTGAAGAACTCGCTCTTACTGCTCAGGCTGAAACTGTTGCAAAAATAATTCAGAAACGTCCGTCATTTGATACTTCAACCTGTATCGGTTCGGGAAAACTTGAAGAAGTAAAAGATATCGCTGAAAAACTTGATGCGGAACTTATTATATTTGACCATGAACTTACTGCTGTACAGAGAGTGAATATAGAAGAAATTACAGGTCTCAGAGCAATAGACAGAACTACTCTTATTCTTGATATATTTGCTCAGCGTGCAAGAACCAAGGAGGGCTGTATTCAGGTTTCACTTGCTCAGGAAAAATACAGACTCTCTCATCTTATAGGTACGGGAACTCAGCTTTCAAGACTCGGCGGCGGTATCGGTACAAGAGGCCCTGGCGAAAGCAAACTCGAAACTGACAGGCGACGCATAAGAGAAAGAATAACTATCCTTGAACATGAACTCGCAGAACTCAAAAAACGCAGGGATTTTACAAGAAAAAGACGTAAAAAAGATGGAGTTCTCTGTGCTGCTATAGTGGGATATACAAATGTAGGAAAATCAACTCTTTTAAATGCTCTTACAAATTCTCATGTTCTTGCTGAAAACAAGCTTTTTGCTACTCTTGATATAACTTCAAGAGGTATTGAACTCTCTGACGGACGAAATATACTGCTTACTGATACTGTTGGTCTTATAAGAAGGCTGCCGCATAATCTTGTTGAAGCATTCAAATCAACTCTTGAAGAAGCTGCAAATGCTGACCTTATTCTTAATGTTATGGATATATCTTCACCTGAATGCAGTGAACAGGCGGAAGTTACTGAAAAACTCCTTTCAGAACTCGGCTGTGACGGTATTCCTAAAATAAATGTACTCAATAAATGCGATATTGCCTATGAGGGAAATATTTTTCATGAAGATGATAAGAATGTAAAGGTAAGTGCTGTAAAAAGATATGGTTTTGAAAGGCTGCTTGAATGCATTGCTCTTAATCTTCCTGAAACTGCCCGCAGAATGAAGCTCCTTATCCCATATGACAAATCAGGTCTTACCGGAAAAATACGAATTGAAGGCAAGGTTTTTGAGGAAAAATATGAGGAAAAAGGAATTTATATTGATGCTCTTGTTGACTGCAAGATAATTCATCTGGTAAAAGATTTTGAAATAAAAAACAGGACTGAATGAAAAAATTCAGTTCTGTCTTTTTTTATCAGTGAATAAATGTATATACAACTGCAATCCATTCCCTGACCCAGTATGTCGGTACGAGCCATAATGCTGTAGGTGCAGAAACTGCATTGGTTTCAATGCCAAGACTGTCTGCAATCATTCCGGCTCTTAGCTGATGATATCCGTCAGTTACAACAGTAAGTCTTTCACCGAGATTATATTCCTGCATTATTTCCTTTGAAAATTTAAAATTCTCATAGGTACTTGATGAACGGTCTTCTTTATATATTCTGTCTGATGAAATGCCGTTCTGAATGAGATATGATTTCATGCATTCAGCTTCGCTCATAATTTCATCTTTTCCCTGACCGCCTGAAACAATTACAAGTACATCATCATTTTCCTTCAGGTATTTGCAGGCTGTATCAAGTCGTCTTTTAAGCATAAGGCTTGGACGCTGACCTTTGACTTTGCAGCCGAGTATTATAACTGTATCGGGTTCAGAAGGTTTGTCATTCATTGAATGAATCATGAATCCGCTTATTACCGCTGCAAGAATAAATCCTGATATCAGAAATGTAATAACTGATATTACCGCAATTTTGCCGGCTGTATGACCGTATATCCTGTAAACAGCTTCGGATACTTTATCATTGAATATGAAAAACAATGACATCAATGCACATATAAATGCTCCGAAACAGTTTCCGGCGTTTACTATTCCGGCAAAAAACGGTGCTATGAATATGATGAATCCTGCCGAAAATATGACGGACATTATTATGCGGACGGCTGTATTGTCGATATGAAGCATCAGAGATTTTCCTTGAGAGCCTGTGCGAGCTGTGCCGGACATGATGTAGGTTTCATGCCGCAGGTGATATTTTCAAGCTTTTCAATGACATCTTCAGCCTTCATACCTTTTACAAGTTCTGAAATGCCTTTAAGGTTTCCGTTGCAGCCGCCTATAAACTGAACATCTCTTACAATGCCGTTATCATCAACATCAACGGTTATCTGACGTGAGCATACGCCTTTTGGTATATAAACAAATTTCATAATAAATACCTCCCTGAAATTTTTATATATTGTATTCTGAAAGACGGGCAATTCCTGATTTGATAGCTGCATCAGCAACAGCTCTTGCTACAGCTTTAGGTATTTCTCTGTCGAATGGGTCAGGAAGAATGTTGTCGGCATCAAGTTTTTCAGCCGGAACACTTCCTGCAATTGCATATGCAGCAGCAAGTTTCATATCTTCATTGATATCCTTTGCACGGACAGCAAGAGCTCCCTTGAAAATTCCAGGGAATGCCACTACATTGTTTATCTGGTTAGGGTAATCGCTTCTGCCAGTGCCTACAACGAATGCACCGGCTTCTTTAGCCTTGTCAGGCATTATTTCAGGAACAGGATTTGCCATAGCGAATATGATAGGCTTTTCAGCCATTGATTTAACCATTTCAGCAGAAACAAGGTTTGGTTTTGAAACTCCTATAAAAGCGTCAGCATTTTTCATAGCATCAGCAAGAGAGCCTCTGATATGGTTTTTATTGGTGAGTTCAGCCATTTCATAATGAGATGGATTTTCAAATTCATCACCGCTGCATATTATACCCTTGATATCAACCATTATTATATTTCCCATACCAAGAGAAATAAACTGTTTTGCGATAGCGACTCCGGCAGCACCTGCACCGTTTATTACAAGAGTCATGTCTTCAATTTTCTTGCCTGCAACCTTTGCCGCATTGAGCATTGCAGCACTTGCAACAACAGCTGTTCCGTGCTGGTCGTCATGGAATACAGGAATATCGAGTCTTTCCTTGAGTTTTTTTTCGATTTCAAAGCATCTTGGAGCAGAAATATCTTCAAGATTTATTCCGCCGAAACTTTTTCCTATAAGAGCCACAGTATTGACGATTTCATCAGTATCCTTTGAATCAACGCAGACAGGGAATGCATCAACGTCAGCAAATTCCTTGAACAATGCACATTTTCCCTCCATAACCGGCATAGAAGCCTCAGGGCCTATGTCACCGAGTCCGAGAACGGCAGTACCGTCAGTTATTACGGCAACAAGGTTATGACGGCGGGTGAGTTCATATGAAAGCTCAGGATTTTTTTCGATTGCAAGACATGGAGCAGCAACTCCCGGAGTATATGCGTGTGAAAGTTCATCTCTGTTATTTATGCTTGTTCTTGAAACAATTTCAATTTTGCCCTTCCATTCCTTATGTTTCTGGAGAGCAGATTCCATAATATCCATTTTATTCATATCCTTTTACATTAATTTTTAATTTTATTATACTATAAATCATATAATATTTCAAGTATTTCCGCTTGTTAAATAATTAAAAATGCAGATAATATATTTGACGGATAAATAATTATTATGCAGAATAATTTAAATGAAAGGAAAATCAGAAAATGAAAAATATGAATACTCTTGCAAAGGGACTTACCGCAGGAATTGCTGCCGGAACTGTAATCTATATAATATCACAGTCAACACCGTATCAGAAGCGTGAAATGAAAAGAAATACTGAAAAAACAATCCATTCATTCAGCAATATGGTAAACTCATTTGCTTCAATGATAAAATAACGCCAATTCGATGATTATTATTTGTAGGGGCGACCATCGGTCGCCCGTGGTGGTATGCTGTAAACCGAGCGGGCGACCAATGGTCGCCCCTACAGATTATGAAGAAAATTTTATATTTTCAATTAGAATTTTGTTGTCGAATAGCGTATTAAAAAATGCAGATGTATCTGTTTATTATGATACATCTGCTTTTTCTTTTTATTGACGAATTTTAATAAACGTGATACAATATAAAGATACAGGAGGTTTAATTTTATGAAAGTCACCCTTATCGCACATACGCCTGAACCGGAAAAAATCATTGCCGCCGCTGCAAAGATATGTTATTCTGACAGCAATGCAGAAACTTTGCTGAATAATCTTGATGATGAAAAGGTTTCACGTTTTATAAATATGCTGTCCGACCTCGGGCATGAAAGTCCGGTTGAACACGTATCATTTACATTCGGCATAGAGGGAGTTTCACGCACATTTCTTGCTCAGGTTACAAGACACAGGATTGCCTCTTTTTCAGTCCAGAGCCAGAGATATGTAAAACAGAATAACTTTGTTTTTATTACTCCGCCTGCAATTGCTGATAATCCGGAAGCTGCTGAAATATATCAGAAATCCATGCAGAATGCCATTGAGAATTACAGAAAAATAGCTGATATCCTTGAACTTAAATATACAGATGAATTTATTGCAGACGGCATGAATGAAAAAACTGCCCGTTCAAAAGCTGAAAAAAAAGCTATAGAAGATGCACGTTTTGTGCTTCCTAATGCCTGTGAAACAAAAATGGTAGTCACTATGAATGCAAGAAGCCTTATGCATTTCTTTGAACTCAGATGCTGTGAGAGAGCACAATGGGAAATTCATGCCATAGCTGATGAAATGCTTAAATTATGCTGTAAGGCTGCACCTGTACTTTTTAAAAATGCAGGGCCTTCATGTGTTTCATGCGGTTCATGCAGCGAGGGAAAAATGTCATGCGGCAAAATAAAACAGGTCTGCAATTACTATAAGGAGCTGAAAAATATTGAATAAAGGCAGAATAATAGTTATTGACGGACTTGACGGAAGCGGAAAATCAACTCAGTTTGAATTGCTTAAAAAAGAATTTCAGAAAAGAAATATACCATTTAAAGCGATAAGTTTTCCTGAATATGACAAACCGTCATCTGCTCTTGTAAAAATGTATCTTTCAGGAGCGTTTTCTGAAAATGCTGACGGAGTAAATGCATACGCCGGAGCAAGTTTTTATGCAGTTGACAGATATGCAAGCTATAAGCTTTACTGGGAAAAGGATTACCTTGACGGAAAAATTATTCTTGCAAGCCGCTATATCAGTTCAAATGCAATACATCAGATGGAAAAGCTCCCCGAATCCGAATGGGATTCATATCTTGAATGGCTTTATGACTATGAATGCAGAAAACTTGGACTGCCTCAGGCTGACAGAACAATATTCCTTGATATGCCGGTTGAGGTTTCACAAAAGCTGCTTTCAGAACGCTATAACGGAGATGAAAATAAAAAGGATATCCATGAGGCTGATACGGCATACCTTGAAAGATGCCGCAGAACTGCATTGTTTTCAGCAGAAAGGCTCGGCTGGAGCGTTATACCATGCAGTCATGAAAATTTACCGCTTGGTATTGACGAAATATTCAGCAGAATTATTGATAATATCAATGAGGTGATAGCTCCATGCTCGAATTCCGTGATATAGATATTTCCGATAAGGAATGGATAAACAGTATCCTTAAAAAATCAGATTTCAGAGGCTGTGAGTATTCATTTGCCAACAATATGGCGTGGAAAAGACTGAGCAATTCAAAAATATGCCGCTTCAAGGATTTCTATATATGCCGTTCTGATAATGGCGGGGAAGGTTATTCCTTTACATTTCCCGCAGGTGACGGTGATTTTAAAGAGGTTCTTACTGAAATGAAGAAATATTCTGAAAATTCCGGTCATACTCTTGAATTATGGAATGTTTCCCCTGAAAAGGCTGCATTTATAGAAAATGAACTCGGTTTTAAAATCAGAACATTTATTACTGAGGATTCATATGATTATGTATATCTTACTGATGAACTCATAAATTTAAAAGGCAGAAAATTTCATCAGAAAAGAAATCATCTTAAAAAAACTGATGAGTATAACTGGCAGTATATGGCGGTTACTGAAAAGGATTTTGATGAATGCATAATTTTCTGTACAAAAAACTATAATTCAAAACAAAACAGCAATAATTATTCAAGTGTTGCAGAACAGTATGCACTTGATACCTATTTCAGATATTTCAATGAACTGGGGCTTTGCGGGGGAATGATAAAATCTGATGGCAGAATAATTGCCCTGTCGATAGGAGAAAAGCTTAATTCTGATACATTCTGTACGCATATTGAAAAGGCTGATACATCATATCCGGGAATTTATCCGCTGATAAACAACCGTTTCACAGCGGCTTCAGCGGCAGATTTCAGATATATAAACCGTGAGGAGGATATGGGAATTGAAGGCCTCAGAAAAGCCAAGCGTTCCTATAACCCTGTTTTCATGATTGAAAAGAATACAGTTGAATTTATATAAAAAGGAGATAATTTAAAATGATTTACGTTTTTCTTGCAGAAGGATTTGAAGAAACAGAAGCAATTGCACCGATTGACTGCATGAGAAGATGCGGTCTTGAAGTTGTTACTGTCGGAATAGGGGATAATATCATAAGAGGTTCTCATGGTATTACATTCCTTACAGACTGTGCAGACAGCCAGCTTGTTTTTTCAGATGAAATAGAAATGATAGTGCTTCCCGGAGGTATGCCCGGAACTATTAACCTTGAAAAATCAGAGGTTGTACAGAAAGCAATAGATTACTGTGCTGCAAATGACAAATATATTGCTGCAATATGTGCCGCACCGTCAATTCTCGGTCACAGGGGACTGCTTGAAAATCAGCGTGCCGTATGCTATACAGGTTTTGAGGAACAGCTTAAAGGTGCTGAAATATCTGATGAAGATGTATGCGTATCAGGAAAATTCATAACTTCAAAAGGTATGGGAACTGCCGTTGAATTTGGTCTTAAACTCGTTGAGGTTCTTAAATCCAAGGAAAGAAGTGATATGCTCAGTGCTTCAATCCTTTACAGAAAGTAAGAAATTACTCAGAAACCAGATGAAGAATATCAGAAAATCCATGGATATATCATTTAAGGAATCATGTGACAATGAGATTTTTCTGAAACTTGTTTCATCTGAACATTTCAGAAACCATGATAAAATAATCTGTTATGTTTCAACGGATATTGAAGTCGATACAAGAAGGTTTATAAACTATGCCCTTGAATGCGGGAAAACAGTTGCTGTTCCAAAATGCGGCAGAAACGGAGAGATGACATTTTTTGAAATAGATTCTCTTGACAATCTTGAACGCAGTGCATTCGGTATCGATGAACCGTCTGAAAAACTTCACAGAAAATTCAGCTCTGATGAAACAGACAGCTGCCTTTGTATAGTGCCGGCTCTTGCCTTTGACAGTGATGGTATGCGTCTGGGTTACGGCGGAGGCTACTATGACAGATTTTTAAGCAGATTCAGTCCTGAAACAGTCGGAATATGCTATTCATCATGCATTGTTGAGAAAATTCCGTCACAGCAGCATGATATCAGAATTAAAAATATTATTACCGAAACCGGAGGTTAATGATGAGCAGAAATATCAAGGAAAATAATGAAAACATTATTGAGGATAATGAAAATCTCTCTCCTTCACAGTCCGATGAGGATATTGATGTATACGATGAACCGGAATATGAAGAATCAGATTTTGATGATGACGATTATCCTGAACCGCTGCCCCGAAAAAAGAAAAAAAAGAAAAGACATAAGCTTCGTATGCGCCTTAAAGTTTCAGCAAGTCTTATAATGCTTTCAATAATTATAGGCGTTTCAATAGTTCTTGCTGTAACAGCCATATATCTCGGAAAAGAGGTTATGGGTATCGACAAATCAACAAAAACATATATTCTCCAGATAGATGAGGGAGCTTCAACTGATGATATCGTAGAGCTTCTCTATGATAACAATATCATAAAAGTTCCGGAGCTTTTCAAATTCTTTACAAGACTCCAGAAAGCAGATGAAAAATTTACTGCCGGAGAGCATCAGCTCCAGCCAAGCATGGACTATTCAGCTATGATAAAGGAGCTTTGCACTAAAATTGAAGAACGCAAATATGATACAGTAACATTTCCGGAAGGCACAACTGTATATGATGCGGCAAAAATACTTGAGGAAGCAGGAGTCTGTGAAGCAAAATCATTTATATATTTCTTCAATACAGGCTGCGATATGAGCGACTATACATTTGCAAAATATCTGCCTTCAACATCTGACCTCCAGTTCTGTGCAATGGAAGGCTATCTTTTCCCTGATACATATGATTTCTATCTTGATGAAGACCCGGAAGTCGTATGTCAGAAAATATTTACAAACTTTGACAAGAAATTTCTCCCTGAATACTATACACGTATGCAGGAGCTTAATATGAATATCAATGAAGTAATAACACTTGCTTCAATGATTCAGGCAGAAGCCGGACGCACTGAGGATATGAAGCTTATTTCATCAGTTTTCCATAACCGTCTTAATGACCCTGATAAATTCCCTAAACTCCAGTCAGACCCGACTAAAAAATATGTTGAGGAAGTTATTACTCCTAATACAAAAGTAAAAAATGATAATATGAATACTGCATACAATACGTATGAAAGTGCCGGACTGCCGCCGGGAGCTATCTGTAATCCGGGAAGCGATGCAATTGAGGCTGCCCTCTATCCTGAAACAAGCAATTATTATTATTTCTATGCAAATATTGATACAAAGGTAACATATTTTGCTGAAACATATGAAGAACATCTCGCAAATGAAGAAATGGTTCAGCAGCAGTATGCTGAAGCTGAAGCAAATGCCGCAAATGAGGAGTAAATTATTATTATGAAAAATCCACAGCTTGAAGTGCTTGCTCCGGCAGGTGACTATGAAAGACTTATATCTGCTCTTGATTACGGAGCAGATGCAGTCTATCTCGGAAGAAAAAATTTCGGTATGCGTTCCGCACCGTCAAATTTTGATTTTGAAGGTCTGAAACAGGCAGTTGATATATGCCATGAAAAAGG
The DNA here is from genome assembly GCA_002431975.1 of Ruminococcus sp. UBA5884. Lineage (GTDB taxonomy): Bacteria > Bacillota > Clostridia > Oscillospirales > Ruminococcaceae > UBA5884. Next base: position 40,753 of record DJFA01000074.1, on the reverse strand, counting down.
CGTGAAAGTATATCTTACCTGCAATGTTCTCCCGAGAAACAATGAAATTCCGCAGCTTGAACAGTTTATAAAAGAAGCCTGTGCTGCAAATGTCGATGCTCTTATCGTTGCCGACCTCGGAATACTTTCACTTGTAAAGAAATATGCTCCTGATATGGAAATCCATATGTCCACTCAGACCGGAATAGTAAACTATGTAACAGCAAATGAACTCTATAATATGGGCTGTAAAAGAGTTGTGCTTGCAAGAGAGCTTTCACTTGATGAGATTGCTGAAATCCGTGCAAAAACTCCGTCAGATATGGAAATTGAAGTTTTCGTTCATGGAGCTATGTGTGTATCATTTTCAGGAAGATGTCTGCTTTCAAGCTATCTTGTAAACCGTGATGCAAACCATGGCGAATGTGCCCAGCCATGCCGCTGGGGATATCATCTTATGGAGGAAAAGCGTCCTGATGAATTCTATCCGGTATTTGAAGATGAAAAAGGAACTTATATACTCAATGCCAAAGACCTCTGTATGATAGACCATATTGATAAACTTGCAGAAGCCGGAGTTACAAGCCTTAAAATCGAGGGCAGAGCCAAATCAGCCTACTATGTTTCAGTAATTACAAATGCATACAGAATGGCTGTTGACCAGTATTATAAAAATCCAGATGATTTCAGTCTTGAACCATGGATACATGATGAGGTTTTCAAGGTAAGCCACAGAAAATACTGTACAGGCTTTTTCTTCGGTCACCCGAAAGACTGCCAGTATTATGAAACAGGCGGATATATCCGTGAATATACAGTTGTGGGAGTCATTGACGAATGCAGAAACGGAAGAATATACGGAACTCAGAGAAACCGTTTCTTTGCCGGAGATGAAATTGAAATATTTTCTCCTGCCGTAAAGCCTGTAACCATAAAGGCTGAACAGATTTTCAATGAAAATGATGAAAACGTTGAAAGTGCCAATCATGCAATGATGAAGTTTTCAATTCCATGTGAAATGCAGTTTCCTCCCAACGCAATTATGCGTATAAAGGATAATAAATAATAAAAAAAGGAGATTTCTTTTTTAGGAATCTCCTTTAAAATTTGCTGCCGGAATTATATTTTTATGCCGTCTGTATTTACAATCAGCGTATTTTATGATATAATATATAATGTTAAAGAGGGAACGGAGGAAGTTTATGTTATATATTACAGGAGATACTCACATTCCTATCGATATTCAGAAACTTACTTCTGAAAATTTTCCGGTGCAGGATTCACTCAGACGCAGCGATTACCTTATAATATGCGGCGACTTCGGAGGCGTATGGGACAACAGCAAGATTCGTGAAGAATATCTTGAATGGCTTAACGGAAGAAATTTTACAACACTTTTTGTTGACGGAAATCATGAAAATTTCGATGCACTCTATGATATGCCTGTAGCTCCGTGGCACGGCGGAAAAGTACATTATGTGCGTGATAATATAATACACCTTATGCGTGGTCAGATTTTCGATATAGACGGAAAACGCCTGTTTACAATGGGCGGCGGAAATTCAGTTGACAAGGCTTTCAGAATTATACATGAAAGCTGGTGGCCGCAGGAAATGCCTTCAAAATATGAATACAGCACTGCATTGGATAATCTCCAGAAATGCAATAATAAAGTCGATTATATAATCACTCATACTGCACCATCTTCAGTTGTAAGTGAAAATAATCTTAATGACCACTTCGAGGAGGAACTTACAGGATTTTTTCAGCGTGTTATGGAACACGTAAGCTTTGAAAAATGGTTTTTCGGACATTTTCATCAGGATATTATCCTTAATGAAAAATTTTATCTTATGTATAATAAAATATATGATGTTGAGAATGACTGTTTTCTTTAAAATAAAAAGGCGGATTTTAATATTATGATAGTAACTGTTTCGAGGCTTATGTATGATGCAATCATAGGCATAAGAAGCTTACAGGGTTCTCTGCGTACATTTCCGTATGTTCAGTTTCTTACTGATTTGAGAACTCTCAGGTTTTCTGTCGAAGTACTCAGAAATGAAATTCCTTTGGACGATTATGTGCAGTTTCTGGAATCAAGATATGATGACCAGTATGACAGCTGGTTTGAAAAAGATGTGATTGCAGAGCATATAACAACGCTTAAATATACTGATGTTCTGCCAGGCCTTGATGAAAGACAGAACACAGTCCTTGATATTATTCTGGCTTCAGTCGGAAATATGAAAAAACTTACATATAACCCTAAACGGCAGTATCTTTATGCTGAAACAAATCATATAATCCATCTTCCTGCAATGCTTACCGAAAATTCAGGACTGGTTGAATATTATCTCTATATCGACAAGGAAATGTATATAAACAATGCATACCGCAGGAATATAAAATCATTTGAAAAACTCTGGAAACGTATGGAGAAAAGCATGGGCGATGCCCTTATGTGCGTAAATCATACCATGGCTATGTTTGAGGACGCTTTTGAAAAAACAGCCGCAGGTACTAAAGTCCTTGATATACGAATAAATGATGACAAGAAAAAAAATATAAAAATAGGCGATACGATAACATACTACAATCTTTCAGATATTGAACAGACTGTTACTGTTCAGGTGGTAAGCCGTACAAGATTTGATACATTCCGTCAGGCGTATATGAGTGAACAGAATATGCGTATGTTCGGCGGAGAACTGACTGATAATCCTGAAACAATGCTTAAAAGAATATATCGTCTTTATTCTGACAGCGAAGAAATAAAATACGGCATAATAGTATTCAGAACAGAACTTATGGATTACTGATTCCTTCATAATCAAATGAAGGGGTAAACGCTGAAACAGCTGATGAACGTTCCTGCATAAAACCGTTGAAATCATAATCCTGTGCAAGCTTTAAAACTGAATTATATTCCATAGTTGCAGTTCTGCGGTTTATTTCGGGATAGCTGATACAGTTTTCAATCGGAGTATACTGGCTCATAAGGCTTATTAAAAAGCTGTCTTTCGGGATATTTTCATTTATCCAGCTTAAAAGAGCCATTGAATCATGCCTGCCTGTCGGCATTACAAGATGTCTTATTATAAGACCTTTTTTCATGATACCATTTTCATCAATGACAGGTTTTCCGGTCATTTCAGCCATTTTAACTATTGCCTGTGACGCATATTCAAAATAATCCGCAGCCTTTGAATATCTCATTGAACGTTCTGATGAAAAATACTTCAAATCGGGCAGAAATATATCAATATATTCCTCAAGCATTTCAAGCGTTTCAATGGTTTCATATCCTCCTGAATTGTATACAACCGGAATTTTCAGATATGGCTTTACATTATCAAGAGCTTTTATAATCCATGGCACATAATGAGTAGGATTTACAAGATTTATATTATGTGCATTTTTATTCTGCAATTCAAGGAATATCTCTCCTAAACGCTGTACAGAAATATCTTTTCCGACTCCTTCACTGCTGATATCATGATTCTGACAGAAACAGCATTTTAAAGGACAATTTGAAAAAAATACTGTTCCTGAACCATTTACACCGCTTATGCATGGTTCTTCCCAATGGTGAAGATATGCTTTGGCGGCTTTTATTTTGTCATCAGCACCGCAGAAGCCTTTTTTTATAGTTCTGTCAGTACCGCATTTTCTGGGGCATAATCTGCAATCTGTTATATCATACTGCATTTTTATGACAATCTCTCCTTAAAGTCATTATATCCGAATTGTTTTATAATTTCGATATTATCCTTGTCATGCATTATTGCAATTGATGGCAGAGGCATTCCATTGAATGTATTGTTTTTTACCATTGAGTATATAGCCATATCTTCAAAAACAAGAATATCCCCGATATCAAGAGGCTTGTCAAATGAGTATTCGCCTATGACATCTCCTGCAAGACAGGTTTGTGAACCGAGTCTGTATGTATATGTTTTTTCATCAGGCATACCTGAATTGAAAAGAGGTGGTCTGTATGGCATTTCAAGAACATCAGGCATATGACAGGCGGCAGAAGTATCAAGGATTGCAATAGGCATATCATTTTCAGTAATATCAAGAACTTTTGTTATAAGATATCCTGCATTGAGAGCAAATGCTTCACCGGGTTCTATAAATACTTCAAGATTATATTTTTCCTGCATACGTCTGATACACTTTTCAAGACGTGGAATATCATAATCAGAACGTGTTATATGATGGCCTCCGCCGAAATTAATCCACTCCATATCATAAAGATATTTGCCGAATCTGTCCTCAACAGCCTGTAAAGTTGTTTCCAAATCATCTGAATTCTGTTCGCATAATGTATGGAAATGAAGTCCGGTAACTCCCTTTAAATCGTCAGGTCTGAAATTTTTCAATGTAATTCCGAGTCTTGATTTTGGTGAACATGGGTCATATATTTCATGTCCCAACTGCGTTGAATATTCAGGATTGATACGCAGACCTATTTTTTTGCCTTTTGAGAGAACTTTATCCCTGAATTTGTCAAGCTGGCTGAATGAATTGAAAATTATATGACTGCAGCAGTCAATAATTTCATCAATTTCATCATCACGATAGGCGGCTGAAAATACATGATTTTCTTTACCCATACATTCAAGCCCAAGTTTTGCCTCATAAAGACCGCTGCAAGCCGTACCGCTAACATATTTGCTGATAAGCGGATATACAGAAAACATTGAAAATGCTTTCTGTGCGAGTAATATTTTACAGCCTGTGCGTTCTTCAACTCCATGGAGAATTTCAAGATTGCTGATGAGTTTTTGTTCATCAAGTATATAGCATGGAGTTTTTATTTTTGTAATATCTGCATTAATCAATTTTTTCACCTCTTAAAATAATTGTTTTAACTGTTTATATTCATAATCGGGATTTTTGCGGAAAAACATTTTTTCCTTGAAATCTGATTTATCACAGTTTATTATGTTATATGTATGCAATCCATAATACCATATGCCTGTATCATGTTCAACATTTCGTTCATTGTAAATAATTCTGCCGTATTCGTTTTTATCAAGTCGGAATGCAGTTTCAAAAATTCTGTCTTTGTATTTGAAAGGAGATTTTTTATTCATATATGATTCATTATGTCCATGCCGTGTTGGTCGGTGAGAATAAAAATTTTCATCACAGAACATTATTTTATATATGTTGTCCTCTTTGAATATTCGGATATTCGCTATAAGGTTATGATAATTCCAGTAGGTTTCATATTTTCCTTCTGTAAAAATTTCATTGCCGAACTTTTTGAATTTTTCTCCATGCTGTTTTAATCCGTCAGCTGTCTGCCAGTAGATAAGCGATTGCAAAAGAACTTCACAGTCAAACATTGTATCTGATGGATAGAATTTATTTGGTTGTGGATTTATCGGCAGGAATTTCAATGAATTTCTCACATTGCATCTTTATGATAATAAAGATTTATTGATTGTACAAAAAGCATTTTTATCTCCTTTTAGAAAATCAGACGGACGTTTTTAATTTGTCCGTCTGATTTTTAAATTAACGCTAATTCGATGTATTGATTTTTGTAGGGGCGAACTGTGTTCGCCCGTTGGGGTATACTGTAAACTGAGCGGGCGAACACAGTTCGCCCCTACAGAATAAATGAAAAATGCCTTGTTTTTAATCATAAAATTTTGTTGTTGAATTGGCATTAAATTAATTGCAATTTAGTCAACAAGTGTCGGGTTGAAATTTTCTTTCCATGGAAGTCCCCATTTGTTGAGAGCGTCCATAAACGGGTCGGGGTCAAATTCTTCAATATTGTAAACTCCGGCTTTATTCCATGTTCCTGTCATAATCATCATAGCACCAATCATTGCAGGAACGCCTGTTGTATATGATATAGCCTGTGAACCTACTTCCCTGTAGCATTCCTGATGGTCGCATACATTGTAAAGATAGTAATTCTTGTCCTTGCCATCTTTTTTGCCTCTGAAAATACAGCCTATATTTGTTTTGCCTACTGTTCTCGCACCAAGTGATGCAGGGTCAGGAAGTACTGCTTTAAGGAACTGGAGAGGAACTATTTCCTTTCCCTCATACATAATAGGTTCAATAGATGTCATTCCTACATCTTCAAGGCATTTAAGGTGTGTGAGATAACTCTGACCGAATGTCATAAAGAATCTTATTCTCTTGATACCCTTGATATTGAGAGCAAGGCTTTCAAGTTCTTCATGATGGAGAAGATACATATCCTTTTCGCCTACTTCATCAAAATTGTAGACTCTTTTTATTTCCATAGGTTCAGTTTCAATCCATTTGCCGTTTTCGATATAGCTGCCTTTTGCAGAAACTTCACGGATATTTATTTCAGGATTAAAATTTGTAGCAAACGGATAGCCATGGTCGCCGCCGTTGCAGTCGAGAATATCAATATAATTGATTTCATCAAACTGATGCTTCATTGCATATGCGGAGAAAACACCGGTAACTCCAGGGTCAAAACCACTTCCGAGAAGGGCAGTAATTCCTGCCTTTTCAAATTTTTCACGATAAGCCCACTGCCATTTGTATTCAAATTTTGCAGTATCAAGCGGTTCATAGTTTGCTGTATCAACATAATGGGTTTTAGTAGCAAGACAAGCGTCCATTATAGTTAAATCCTGATATGGAAGTGCAAGGTTTAAAACTACATCAGGCTTATATGAATTGATAAGTTCAATAAGTTCGTCTGTATTGTCAGCATTTACCTGTGCAGTTTCGATTACTGTTTTAGTAGTCGGCTGGAGTTTTTCCTTTAATGCATCACATTTTGATTTTGTACGGCTTGCAATCATAATTCCTTCAAAAACATCGCTGTTCTGGCAGCATTTGTGAATTGCAACTGAGGCAACTCCTCCGCAGCCGATAATCATACATTTTTTCATGATTTTATACCTCCGTATATTAGTTTTAAGCAGGAAATATTCTGCTTTTTATTTTTCATTAAGAAAATTATATTCAGTTATTTATATATAAGCAGGAGAATTTCCCTTAAAAGCTTGCAGGCAAGGGCAGTTGATGCTCCGCTCTGGTCATAAATCGGGGAGAGTTCATTCATATCAAGTCCCACTATATCAAGTTCTGATACTTTTTTTACAGCATTGAGCAGTTCTCTGAAAGATACTCCGTCAGCTTCAGGAGTACCTGTTCCGCAGAATATGGACGGGTCAAGGATATCAAGGTCAAGTGTGAAATATACAGGTTTGCCCTTTAATTTTTCAACTGTTTCTGAAAGGCCGTCAAAATTGAATTTGTTGGTGAATACATGGTTTTCAGCCCATTTAAATTCCTCTCTGTCGCCGCTTCTTATGCCGAACTGATATATTTTTCCGTCACCAACAAGGTCATGACATCTTCTTATAACGCTTGCATGGGAGAGTTTTGCTCCTAAATAGTCATCTCTCAAATCTGCATGGGCATCAAAATGAATTATATTCAAATCGGGATATTTTTTAAATACAGCTCTTACTGCTCCGAGAGTTACAAGATGTTCTCCGCCTATCATGAACGGAATTTTGCCGTCATTTAAGATTTCAGCGGTACGGTTTTCTATATCATCAAGGGCATATTCAGTATTTCCGAAGCATAATTCAAGGTCGCCGCTGTCAAATACTGATATATCAAGCAAATCCCTGTCGGTATACGGACTGTATGTTTCAATTCCGAAGCTTTCATTTCTTATAGCAGAACTTGCAAATCTTGTTCCCGGACGATATGATGTTGTACTGTCAAAAGGAGCTCCGAAAAGTACAATTTTACTGTCATCATATTCAGCGTCACAGGCTATGAATGTATGAATATTTTTTTCCATGTTTATATATCCTCCCTGACTTCTCTGAGGCAGTCACGGACATTATTCGGTATCGCAAAACAGCCTTTATGAAGAATGGTATTGTAATATCTTGTTTTTATGCCGAGGCTGTTCCACCATTCATCATGGAGGTCAGTTCTCGGGTCAAATTTCTTTGAGGCAAATCCGAAAAGCCAGTGCCCTGACGGATATGTAGGTATATGAGCCTGATATACAAGAGCAGTTTTAAAGAATTTTTTGATTCTGCTGTGAGCTTTTTTCATGGATTCTGAATATTCAGCATAGAAAGTGCTTTCATGCTGATTGACAAGTATTCCCTCATCATTGAGAGCCTTGAAGCAGTTGCCATAAAATTCAGTAGTAAAAAGACCTTCACCGACTCCGAACGGGTCAGTTGAATCAACTATTATAAGGTCATATTTATTTTCATCTGAACTTCTTACAAATCTTAAACCATCTTCATAATGTATATGCACTCTCGGGTCATCAAGACAACAGGCTGTCTGAGGGAGATATTCCCTGCATACATCGACTACCATTTTATCAATTTCGACCATATCAATATTTTCAATGCAGCTGTATCTTGTAAGTTCTCTTACAGTGCCGCCGTCGCCTGCACCGATTACAAGTACATTTCTGATATCGGGATTTGTAGCCATAGGTATATGTGTTATCATTTCATGATATATGTATTCGTCCTTTTCGGTTACCATAAGATAGCCGTCAAGAGTTAAAATTCTGCCGAATTCCTTTGATTCAAAGACATCTATTCTCTGAAATTCGCTTTTGCAGCTTATGAGCTGTCTGTCAACACGTATTGAAAATCTCACATCATCGGTATGATTTTCGGTATACCATAAATCCATAAAAAATCTCCTTTTATTATTTCACGATATTTATATATTCGGTATTCATATCCTGAGTACCGGTGAGAAAACAGCCTTTTTCCTTGGCATAGAGGATATAGTTTATGATATCATCTGTTATGCGTTCGCCAGGAGCGAGAATAGGTATCCCCGGAGGATAGCACATTACAAATTCCGCACATATCCTGCCTTTGCTTTCTCTTATCGGAACGGAATGTTTGTTGCTGTAAAAAGCGGTCTGTGGAGTCATTGCAACGTCAGGATTTATATATTCATGGTCAAACATACCGGCTTTATCCTTTGAATATCTTCTTTTTATCTCATAAAGAGCAGATATGAGGCGTTCTATTTCAAGAGCAGTATCACCGGCTGATATTATTGCAAGGATATTGCCGATATCGCCGAATTCTATCTGTATTCCGTATTCGTCACGCAGTATGTCATATACCTCAATTCCTGCAAGACCGATATCACGGGTATGTATTGAAAGCTTTGTTGTATCAAAATCAAATACAGCATTATTGTCATTGAGTTCCCTTGAGAATGCATAATATCCGCCGAGCCTGTTTATTTCCTCTCTTGCATAGTCGGCATAGCGGACAGTTTTATTGAATATTTCCTTTCCATGCAGAGCAAGATGTTTTCTTGTTATATCAAGAGATACCATAAGCAGATATGATGCACTTGTAGTCTGGGTTAAGTTTATAACCTGTCTTGCATAGTCGGCATTTATAGCGTTTCCGCAGAGAAGCAGTGCGGACTGTGTAAGAGAGCCGCCTGTTTTATGCATACTTACAGCCGCCATATCAGCACCTGCCGCCATAGCTGATACAGGAAGATTATCACCGAAATAAAGATGAGTTCCATGTGCTTCATCGGCAAGCAGCAGCATATTGTTTCTGTGGGCGATATCAGCAATTTTTCTGATATCGGAGCATATTCCGTAATATGTAGGATTGTTTACAAGTATAGCTTTTGCATCCGGATTTTCAAGAACAGCCTTTTCAACATCATCAGCGGACATTCCGAGAGGTATTCCAAGACGCTGGTTTACGCCGGGATTTACATATACAGGAACAGCACCGTTTACAACAAGAGCATTTATAGCACTGCGGTGAACGTTTCGTGGCATTATTATCTTGTCGCCGGCTTTGCATACGGTCATTATCATAGCCTGAACGGCACTTGTAGCACCATTTACCATAAAGAATGCATTTTCTGCACGGAAAGCCTCTGCGGCGAGTTTCTGTGCGTCCTTTATCACGGAAACAGGGTGGCAGAGGTTATCAAGAGGTTTCATTGAATTGACATCGGCTTTCATGCAGTTTATGCCGAGGAAATCAGTAAGTTCATGATTTCCTCTGCCGCCCTTGTGTCCGGGGACATCAAAGGGGACTACTCTGTTAAGGCGGTGTCTGTGCATAGCTTCATAAAGAGGAGCATTATTCTGTGTAAAATTCATATTAAAACACCTTCTCAGTCATATATATTTGTACCGCTGAAAATCTCAATCATTTCTTTTCTGAGGCGGTTTGAAATATCGAGGCGTTCCTTCGGAGGAAGTTCATATATATCAGTATTGAAAAGGTAATTCTGGAGCTGCATTTCCTTTATAAGCATTTTTGTATGAAAGATATTTGACTGATATACATTGACATCTATTGCATCATATCTTGTAAGCGTATTGTCATCAATATAATCCTGAATGGAGGTTATATTGTGGTCAAGGAAGCATTTTCTGCCGTGTACATCTCTTGTAAATCCACGGACACGGTAATCAATTGTTATTATATCCGAATCAAAGCTGCCTATCAGGTAGTCAAGCGTATTGAGAGGTGATATTTCACCGCATGTTGAAACATCAATATCCACTCTGAATGTTGATACTTCATTATCCGGATGAGTTTCAGGAAATGTGTGTACAGTCACATGACTTTTATCAAGATGGGCATGAACCATTTTATTTTCAGGAAGAAGCGTAATTCCCTGATTGCATGAGGGGTCAATGCTTTCCGGCTGAACATTTCCTTCAGCGATAAGGATATTCACTGAAGCTCCCTGAGGTTCATAGTCCTGTTTTGAGATATTGAGGACAGTAGCACCTATAGTTTCAGTTACATCGCATAAGATTTTTGTAAGTCTTTCAGAATTATACTGTTCATCAATATATCTGATATAATTGAAGCGTTCCTTTTCAGTTTTTGCATAACATACATCATATATATTGAAACTGAGGGTTTTTGTAAGATTATTGAAGCCATACAATGTAAGCTTGTTATCCACCTTGAACATCACAGCCTTTCAAAAACATCATCGTACTTATAAATAAATAAGTCTACAGCAATTAATTTTACCATATAAGCAGAAAAAAATCAATGATTATTTAGATGTTTTTTTGTTAAATCGGACTTTAAACTTTGTAAAGTATTGAATTAACGCAAATTCGATGGATTGTTTATGTAGGGGCGACCATTGGTCGCCCGTTAGATTCACCACAATTTCAGGCGGGCGACCAATGGTCGCCCCTACAAAATATAATGAAACCCCCATATTTTCAATCATAAAATTTCATTGTCAGATTATGTATAATCATCACTAAATCTGTCGCTGCGGCATAAAATGTAATACAGCATTATGCTTTTTTATAATCAGAAAGGTGGGATTTCAATGGAATGTATTATGGAGCTGCCATCTGTCACATATGCACAGAAGGCTAAGATATATCTTAAAGAAAACGGTATCAGCAGTGAGGTGATACGCAGCAAAGGCTCATGCGGATACAGCATAGCGGCAAATGCGGAATGCAGCAGGGTAAAGGCTGTGCTTGATATGAAAAATATACCGTATAAGGAGAAGAATATGTCATCATGATAAATTTTGATAATGCTGCAACAACTTATCCCAAACCGCCTGAGGTAAGGCAGGCAGTAAGATATGCAGTTGAAAGATGCGGCGGAAGTGCCGGCAGGGGAGGCCATGCTCTTGCTATGCTTACATCTGAAAAAATATTTGATGCACGTGAAACAGCAGCGGAATTTTTCAGGGCAGAACCTGAAAATGTTGTCTTTACCCTTAACTGCACTCATGCTCTGAATACCGCCATAAAAGGCGTTATGAAAGACGGCGGGCATATAATTACAAGTGCTCTTGAACATAATTCCGTGATACGTCCGATAGAGGCAATGAAAAAAGAGGGACGTGTTTCATACAGCATAGCTAAAGTATATTATGATGACGAAAAAACAGTACAGTCTTTCCGAAACCTTATAAATCCCGATACAAAGGCAATAATATGCACTCTTGCAAGCAATGTTACGGGTCAGATACTGCCATACCGCAGAATAGCACAGCTTTGCCGTGAATACAACCTTTGCTTTATAGCTGACGGTGCTCAGATATGCGGAATAATTCCGGTAACGCTTGATGACGGGATAAATATACTCTGCACAGCAGGCCATAAGGGTCTTTACGGCACAACCGGAACGGGTCTTTTAGTCACAGATGGAAAATATCATATAGAACATATAATGGAGGGCGGTACGGGAAGTTCATCAATGAATCTTGAACAGCCTGATTTTCTGCCCGATTCGCTTGAAAGCGGTACTCTCAATACTGTAGGAATTATTTCACTTAAAGCCGGAATAGAATTTATAAAAAGACTTACTCCGGAAAGAATATATAATCATGAGGAGAAGCTTTGCCGCAGATTTATAAAAGGAATTGAAAATATTCCGAACTGTATCATATACCGCAGCAGCAAAGCCAGCTATGTTCCGATAGTATCATTCAATATAGAGAATGTTTCTCCGGAGGAAACAGCTGCATATCTCAATGAAAAAGGCTTCTGCCTGAGAGCCGGACTCCACTGTGCGGGTCTTGCCCATAAAAATATAGGTACTGAGGAAGGAACTGTAAGATTTGCACCGTCAGTTTTCAATAATGAATATGAAGTTGTTCAGATTGTGAACGTATTGAAAAAATTTGCGGATACAAAAAGAAAATAATATTTACCCCCTTGAAATAATCTGTATTTATGGTACAATTATATTAACACCATTCAGTAAAAAATATCGGGTATATATGCTGTATACCCGATAGTACATAAAAAGGAAGTGAATTATGGACGTTATCGCTGATATCGTGAATATTTTAAGAACTATTGAAATTCCGGACATAATAGATATACTTTTTCTGACATTCATAGTATATAAACTGATAAAGCTTATCCGTGAAACAAGAGCCGGACAGCTGATAAAGGGTATCATGCTTGTTGTAATAGCATATCTTGTATGCAATACTCTCAAGCTTAAAACTCTGTCATTCCTTCTTGACAAGACTCTCAGTCTCGGACTTATAGCCGTTATAGTAATGTTTCAGCCTGAACTCAGGCGAGCTCTTGAAAAGGTCGGAAGAACAAGTATTCCGCAGCTTAATCAGCTTTTTGCCGGCGAAAATGCCGATTCTCTCAAAGCTCAGTGGTCGGCTGCGATAGATGCGATATGTGATGCCTGTGAAGACCTTTCTGCTACCACAACAGGTGCTCTTATAGTAATGGAGCGTCAGACAAGACTCGGCGAACAGATAGATACCGGAGTTGTAATGGATGCCTTGCCCACAAAGGAACTTTTTGAAAATATTTTCTATGTAAAAACTCCTCTGCATGACGGAGCTGTCATAATGCGTGAAGGCAAAATACTTGCAGCCGCCTGTTTCCTCCCGAAACCTCAGAAAGAGGAGCTTATAAATATAAAATTCGGCTCAAGACACCGTGCCGCTATCGGAATGAGTGAAAATTCAGATGCTGTTGTAATTATCGTTTCAGAGGAAACAGGTACTATATCAGTTGCTGAAAACGGTCAGATGACCCGTGATTACAATAAGGAAAGCCTTAAAAAATTACTCAGGGAAAAGTTTGTTTCAGAACCAAGAACAGAGGAAAAATCCAAAAAACAATCTTTGCGGAGGAGCAAAAGCAAGTGAGAAATTTTCTTAGAACAATTAAAATCAAGTTTTCAAAATCATTTCATAATGATGCGACAATTATCATATATTCTTTGATAATATCAATTCTGGCATGGCTGATAATATCAATAAATATGTATCCGAGTACATATCAGACTCTTAAAAATGTTCCTGTAAACATAGATATTGAGGGAACATCTGCCGCTGCAAACAATCTTCAGGTAGTATCTCATGATGTGGAAAAGGTAAATGTAAAGATAAATGGCCAGCGTACTGATATCGGCGACCTTAAAGCCTCTCAGCTGCGTGCAAGCGTTGTAATTGAAAATGTAACCTCCGCCGGAGAATATGTTCTCGGATTCAATATTGAAATGGCTGACGGTTCAAAAAATAATTTTACCGTTGAAAGCATAACTCCTTCAACGATAACTGTTGACTTCGATGAATATGCAACAAAGGAAGTACCTGTTGAGGCAAATACTCCTAATGTATCTGTTGAAAGCGGATATTATAAGGATACAGTAGTCTGTACGCCGTCTGTAATTGAAATATCAGGCCCTAAAAACCAGATAGATTCAGTTGAAAAGCTTGTTGTCAATGTAAATGATGAACTCCATCTTGACAACTACTATACAGCATACAGCAGTGACTGGACTCTTTACAGCGAATCAGGAATTGTTGACAATAAAAATATTGAAATCCCTGAAAATGAATTCAAGGTTGATATACCTGTATATATGAAAAAAGAACTTGAACTGACTTATACGCTCCAGAATGTACCGTCATATTTCGATGAAAGCTCAATTGAATTTGAACTGTCACCAAGCTCAATAGTTGTAACTTCTCCGAACAAGGCTCTGCTTGAACAGACAACATGGCATATCGGCTATATAGATTTAAGAGATGTTACTGCTGACAGCACATTTACATTTGAAATCGAACTCCCGAGCGGCTATCAGAACCTTTCAGGAGATACTACGGTTACTGCAAAACTCAAATCAGACAACCTTGAAACAAAAACTTTTGCAAATATGAGTAATATCTCAATTATAAATGCTCCGTCACAGTATGATATATCACTTATGACAAAGAGTATTTCTCCGGTGCTTATAGGCCCTGCCGATGATATAGAAAAAATTACTGATATGGATATCGTCCTTGAAATCGATGTCAGCAGCATACTTCCGCTCAGGGCAGGCGAGGAGTACAGCGTAAACGTAAATGTCCTTACGCCTAACTATGACAAAGTATGGACTCAGGGAACGTATATGGCGGTTATTCAGGTTGATGAAGCTCAGGAAACTACTGTTTCATCTGACAGCAGTTCAAAATCTGACAGTACCGGAATAGATGATTCATATATAAATCCTGAAAAAAAATCAGCAGATGATGAATAGAGAAAAAGGAGAAGAATTTTATGAGTATACAGAACGAAAAAATTTATTTTGATGCAAGAGAATGGTCTTTCAGCAAGGAATATGCTGATACAAACAAGGGCGAACGCACCTTTATAACAAGCTTTGACGGCTCTCTTGTGGAAGCTTATTCAATAGGAAGCTGGTCTGATGATGAAACTACTGAAATCACCACAAAACAGCTTATTTTGAAACAGAATACTGAATATGTATTCACATTCTGGCTCAACGGAGGTGAAAATGCTGAACGTACTGAAGTATGTCAGCTCCAGATAATATTCAATAATGACAACGAAAACAAGAGAATTTACAAGCTTAACAGAAATCTTATAAAGCCTGTTAAATATCATAAGGGCTGGCTGCTCTTTGAAATACCGTTTTCAACTGAAAACAATGAATTTACTCAGCTTAAATTCATAGTAAAAGGAGCTGTCATGACTGTTATTCCGGCTCTTGACAAGGAAGCATATGCAGGTCTTTCAGACGATATACAGCAGACCTGTTACCCTATGCGTTACAATATCGTGTTCAAGAACGGCTATCCTGATGATATTGTCAATCCGAAACTCAAAAATCCTTTTGACAATATAGTTATACCGGATATTTTCAATATAAAGAAACAGAATGTTCCGGAAAATAATCCTGAAAACAATACAACTCAGCAGTCACCTATAATGGAAAAACTCAAAAATACTGCGGACGCTTTCGACAGCATGGCTAACGAAATCGCCAACGAATGCAGCGACCGCATAAGAGAAGGTCTTAAACGTACTCTTTTCGGCGACAGCAGAAGAAATAACAGAAATAACGATAATAAATATTAAAAAGGACTGTTTGATAATATGGCTGTTAATTACAGAAAATTATACTTTGACAACAATAAAGGCTTTATGGGGAAATATCAGTGCGTCAGATGCAAAAAATGGTTCAGCAAAAGCGATATAACCATTGACCATATAATACCGCAGTCAACGCTTCAGTATCTGCCTGTAAAGGATATCCTTATAAATCTTCAGCCTATGTGCAGGTCATGCAATTCAAGCAAGGGCAACCGCATAAAAGGAAACAATGTCGGTACAGACCTTGCTGTAAATATCCTTAAAACCGGTATAAAAAGCATTCTCAAATAAAAAAATGCAGGGGACAGACCCTGCATTTTTATTTTAATCCAATTGATGATTATTTTATATGATTTATTCATCTGAAATTCAGATTCGTTTTGTAGCCCGTTATGGTTTAACCATAATTCAGGCGGGCGAACAAAGTTCGCCCCTACAGAAATAATCTATCGAATTGGTGCTATTTTACAAGAATATCCTGTATTTTCTCCGCATCTTTTAATTTTATGCTCTTTAACCGATGATATGTTGAAAACTCTGAATTTATATATATGGTTATATCGCAGGTATCAGTGAATTTCTGAAAAATATTCTGGGATATCACCGTTTTTACAATATGATAGTTATGTGCTATGACCGTATGAAAAACATAGCCCTTGCTGTATTTTATGCACAGACTTTCATCACAGGCTGATATCCCTGAAGTACGATTTGATATTATGCTTACAATAACATACCAGACTGATGGTATTTCTGCCATAATAAGCAGAAATTTATATGCATCATGATATAACGGAAAAAAATAATCAGCCGCAAAATATACAGGTACAAATAATGCACATATCAGCAGTGAAGGCCATGTGTAACGCCACAGGAATTTCAATGACGGCTTATAATCCGATTTATGAAATACCGGAGCTTCCGGAAACATTGCATTAAGTGCCGGAACTGCATATTTCTTATGCATGACAGGAATAAGAACAGGTATCTCCTTTGCTGAATTTCCATAGCCGGAACAGTTGACATTTATTGACATTACTCTTGCTATCTTTGTGAGTATGCTCTGTCTTAAATCTATATAATTTATCTTTGATGTGTTGATACAGTAGCTTCTTCTTGTAAGCAGACCTGTCTTTATCCGTGCAGTTTTTCCCTCTATCGATATTCTGAATCCGGTATATCTCATGATATTTCCTATAAATGAAATAAACCAGCTTCCTATAAAAACAAGTGCTATTGTAAGTGCAAGAGGAGATATATATACAGGTAGCTTTACTGAAAGTGAATGAGATACATCTGATAATTTGTCAATCATTTTTTCCTGAATGATTTCTTCAACAATTTTTCCGGATTTTATAAAAAATACGGCTATATAAATTACTCCTGTTATTGTACTGGAAAATACAAATGAAAAAAATATCGTTGAAAGCAGTCTTGGCTTATAGTTATAATGGCATTCCTGAGGCTTTTTTCTGAGATAATTTTCAATTTTTTTTCTGATTTCTGCGGCATCATTGTTGTATACCATGATTTTCATATCATTATCGCTGAATTTCCCTGAACCTGTATCTATATATACGCTGGCTGCCTTGAAAATTCTTAAAAAGAAACGGTTTTCAACGGTAAATGATGTAATGCTTGCATATGGTATCTCATTTACAGTGCGTGCTGCAATGCCGCTGTAAAAGACTATTTTTTCATTGTCTGCATTGAATCCGGTGAATTTCCAGCGTATAAATCCTGTAAGCAGAATAAGAATTACTATCAGTATATCAAACCATGCTCCTATAAACCAGCTGTAAAGTGCATTGAAATCCATTATCCTTACAGCTGCAAGACCTCGCAGAAGCGGAAATATCAGAAGCCACATATTTTTTGAACAGTATGAAAGTATTTTAACCGGATGCTGATTTTTCATTATTCACCCGCCTTGTTTTTATTTTGCTGAATATAAATGAATGTATTTCCTGCATATCCTTTTTGCTTAAAAATGCAAGAATCAGTTTTCCTCCGAATGCATTTAAAATTATGAAGTTGAATCCGGTAAGCTTTGAAAATGGTGTGGTTACAGATGTTATATACTGAACTGATTCAACTCTCATGCATTGATTTACTTTTATAAAAACTCCGGTCTTTTTTACTATTTTATCCGAATTTATATAATATCCTGCACTTGTAAAATACATCGGAAGATAAAATGATACTGTGAATATACCGACAGCGGCGGCGGCAATGCTTATTATCCACATAAGCACCGGCAGAAAATCAAGATAATAATATGAAAGAAAAATTATTGCTGCTGTAACAACAAGTATTACAAGCCTCATTATATTAAGACTTGTTCTGTCTGCAAGATATCTTTTCATCTGAAATGCCGCCTCCTCTTTATATTATAAGGTAATTATATCATAATTAATATTCAATGTAAACAATATGATTTATTTATAAAAATTTTCTGCCATTGAATAATATGATTGTTTCTATAGTCATATCATTCAGGATATTATTATTATTTAAAGAAATTAAAAGCATTTTTCCTAATATTATTAATTTACTGCTTTGTTTTATGTATGACTCATATTATGACCACTTAAAAAAATAAATTCATTTGCAGGATTAACATTCAAAACTTTCATTTTTATGCTGATTTTCAGGCGTTTTTATGCTTTTTCTGAAATTTTTAAAAATTTTATAACTTTTTTCTTAAAAATCTCTTGAAAATCTTATAATTTTATTTTATAATATAAGTAAGGTTATTGAACCTGACTGAAAACAGAAAAATTTAATTTGTGGGAGGAATTATCCAATGTCATTCAAAAATGAATACCTTAAAAATGTGTATGAACAGGTCGTTCGCCGCAATCCTAATGAACCTGAATTCCTTCAGGCTGTAAGAGAAGTTCTCGAAAGCCTTGAACCTGTTGTAGAAAAAAGACAGGATATCGTTGATGCCGGCATCATCGAAAGAATTACTGAACCTGAAAGATTCGTTCAGTTCAGAGTTTCATGGGTTGATGACAATGGCAAGGTTCAGGTAAACAGAGGCTTCAGAGTTCAGTTCAACTCTGCTATCGGTCCTTACAAGGGCGGTCTCAGACTCCATCCTTCTGTTTGTGCTTCTGTTATTAAATTCCTCGGTTTTGAACAGATTTTCAAAAACAGCCTTACAACTCTCCCGATGGGCGGCGGCAAAGGCGGTTCTGACTTCGACCCTAAGGGCAAATCAGATGCTGAAGTTATGCGTTTCTGCCAGAGCTTCATGACAGAGCTCAGCAAGCATATCGGTGCTGATACTGATGTTCCAGCTGGCGATATCGGTACAGGTGCAAGAGAAATCGGCTATATGTTCGGTCAGTACAAGAGACTCCGCAACGAATTTACAGGCGTTCTTACAGGTAAACATCTCACAAGCGGCGGTTCTCTCGCAAGAACTGAAGCTACAGGTTATGGCCTTTGCTACTTCACTGATGAAATGATTAAATGCATGAAGAACGAAAGCTTCAAGGGCAAGACTGTTGTTATTTCAGGTTCAGGAAACGTTGCTATCTATGCAACTCAGAAAGCTACTGAACTCGGCGGCAAGGTTGTAGCTCTCTCAGACTCAAACGGCTATATCTATGATGCTAACGGTATCAACCTCGACGTTGTTAAGCAGATTAAGGAAGTTGAAAGAGGAAGAATCAAGGAATATGCTGAAAGAGTTCCTGGTTCTGTTTACACAGAAGGCTGCAAGGGTATCTGGACTATCAAGTGCGATATCGCTCTCCCATGTGCTACTCAGAATGAAATTGATGCTGAATCAGCTCAGGCTCTCGTAGACAACGGCGTATTTGCTGTTGCTGAAGGTGCTAATATGCCTTCAACTCCTGAAGCTATCGAAATCTTCCAGAAGAACGGCGTTCTCTTTGGACCAGCTAAGGCTGCAAATGCAGGCGGCGTTGCAGTTTCAGGTCTTGAAATGTCACAGAATTCACAGCGTCTTTCATGGACATTTGAAGAAGTTGACAGCAAGCTCAAGAATATCATGGTTACAATCTTCCACAATTCATATGATGCTGCTGAAAAATACGGCGTTAAGGATAACCTCGTTGCAGGTGCTAATATTGCCGGCTTCCTCAAGGTTGCTGAAGCAATGCTCTGGCAGGGTATCGCTTACTAATATTTGTTTTTCTGATGATAAAAGCGGTCATTTCTTTGAGATGACCGCTTTTTTATATTAAACGCAAATTCGATGAATTATTTATGTAGGGGCGACCATCGGTCGCCCGCCGAATTATGGTTAAACCATAAATTCGATATTTGTTTTCTGTATGGAAAATCATTGGTCAATCGGTAAAATTATTGATAAACCATAACGGGCGACCAATGGTCGCCCCTACAGAATGAATCTGCATTTCAGATGAACAAATAATCATTGGATTTGCGTTGATAATAAAAAAATGCAGGGTCTTAAAAACCCTGCATTTAAATTTTATATCAATCAGAAATTCATTCCTGTTTCTATAGCTTTTACGTTTACATCAATGAGATGTGCTTTTTTAGGAGGAACGATTTTTTCAAATGCTTTTCTGATAGTTGCTGTATCAAACATACCTGTTTCCTTGATAAGCTTGCCTACAAGTATGATATTTGCCATACCGTTCATATTATTGTCTGTTGCAAGCTGAGTTGCAGGAACATAAAAGCATTCAATATCTGTTCTGTCAGACTTTTCATCAATAAGAGTGCTGTCAATAAATGCTTTTCCGCCAGGCTGAACTGCATTGATGAATTTATCATATGAAGGGAGATTCATTGCTATAAGAAGATTTGGTTCAAGAATAAGCGGTGAGCCTATCGGTTCATCTGATACGCATACTGAACAGTTTGCAGTACCGCCTCTCATTTCAGGGCCGTATGAAGGAAGCCATGAAACCTCCTTTTCTGCCATAAGTCCGCAGTATGCGAGAACTTTTCCGGCAAAAAGTATACCCTGACCGCCGAATCCGGCAAGAATAATTTCATTAGTCATTACTTTTCAGCCTCCTCTGCAGTTACATCTTTATAAACTCCAAGCGGATAATAAGGTATGCATTCTGTACGGAGTCTTTCAATTGCTTCAAGAGGTGTGAGTCCCCAGTTTGTCGGACAGGTTGAAAGAACTTCGATAATTGAGAAACCTCTCTTGTTTTTCTGATTTTCAAAAGCTTTTCTGATAGCCTTTTTAGCTTCACGGACATGAGGAACACTGTCTACAGCGACTCTCTGTGCAAGAGCTGTGCCTGTAAGAGTTGAAAGCATTTCACATACTCTTATCGGGAAGCCTGCAAGCTGAGGGTCACGTCCGAAAGGTGTAGTCTGGGTTACCTGTCCCGGAATTGTTGTAGGAGCCATCTGACCGCCTGTCATGCCGTATATTGTATTGTTTATGAATATTACAACGATATTTTCGCCTCTTGTTGCACTGTGAACAGTTTCAGCAGTACCGATTGCAGCGAGGTCGCCGTCACCCTGATATGTAAATACGAACTTATCAGGATTTGTTCTCTTTACACCTGTAGCAACAGCCGGTGCTCTGCCGTGAGGAGCTTCTATCATATCGCAGCCGAAATAATCATATGCCATTACTGAACAGCCTACCGGACATACGCCTATTGTATCGCCTTCGATACCCATTTCATCAATAACTTCACAAAGGATTCTGTGAACTATTCCATGGGTACAGCCAGGACAATAATGTGTAGGAACATCACAGAGTGACTTTGGTCTTTCAAATACTACTGCCATCAGAAAGCACCTCCGATTTTCTTAATTTCAGCAAGAACTTCTGTAGGTGTCGGGATAACGCCGCCTGTTCTGCCGAAGAATTCAACTGGCTTTGAGCAGTTTATAGCAAGCTTTACATCATCAATCATCTGACCCATTGACATTTCAACGCAAAGGATAGCTTTTGCTGATGCAGTGCCTTCATTAATTTCCTTTACAGGGAAAGGCCACAGAGTTTTAGGTCTTACCATACCGGCTTTTATGCCTTCTTCACGAGCCTTGTTTACAGCTGATTTTACAACTCTTGCAGTTGCACCGTAAGCGGTAACGACTATTTCAGCATCTTCAGTGAGATAGAGTTCAGCATCTGTTTCATTAGCCTTTACAACTTCATATCTTTCAAAACGTTCATGAACATTTCTGTTAAGGTCAGGAGCCTGAAGATAAAGTGAATTTACTATATTATGTTTACGCTTGTTGCCGTGACCTGTAGTAGCCCATGGTTTTTCAACCGGAGCAGCTGTTATTTCAGGGAATGAAACTGGTTCCATCATCTGACCGAGCAGACCGTCTGCAAGTATCATTGCAGGCATACGGTATTTATCAGCTGTATCAAATGCCTTTATTACCATATCAACCATTTCCTGAACAGATGAAGGAGCAAATACAAGTATATGGAAATCTCCATGTCCCAAAGCTCTTGTAGCCTGCCAGTAGTCAGCCTGTGAAGGCTGGATTCCGCCAAGACCAGGGCCGCCTCTCTGTACATTGATTATAACACATGGGAGGTCTGAACCTGCGATATATGATATACCTTCAGATTTGAGTGAGATTCCCGGTGATGATGATGATGTCATGGCACGCACACCTGTTGAGGCTGCACCAAGTACCATATTTATTGCAGCGATTTCAGATTCAGCCTGAAGAAATACGCCGCCTGCCTTGTTCATACGCTTTGCCATATATGCAGCAAGCTCTGTCTGCGGTGTAATCGGATAACCGAAAAAGCATTTACAGCCGGCTCTTATAGCAGCTTCTGCAAGTGCTTCATTGCCTTTCATAAGGTTTCTTTCCAATTGTTACAACTCCTTTGAAAAAATATAAAAAGAATAATGATTATTACTTTTCAACAATTATTGCACAGTCAGGGCACATAATTGCACACATTGCACAGCCGACACAGGCATCATTATCTGTACAGACAGCTGTGAAATAACCTTTTTTATTGCGTTTTTCCTTCTGAACCGCAACAATCTTTTTCGGACACGCAGAGGTACACAATCCGCAGCCTTTGCATCTCTCGAAAATGACTTCCATCTTAGCCATAAACAAAGCTCCTTTCAGTAATGAG
This sequence comes from Ruminococcus sp. UBA5884, assembly GCA_002431975.1. GTDB lineage: Bacteria > Bacillota > Clostridia > Oscillospirales > Ruminococcaceae > UBA5884. The sequence continues at coordinate 17,765 of DJFA01000074.1, read as the reverse complement.
GCAAAGCCTCGTTTTCTATAAAAAGCAGAATTTCTTACTGCTCCCAGACTGGTTTTACATATACTTCAGTACGCATAAGTTTCCCTGGGATATCAGGGGCAGAAATACCGTTTCTGAAAGCAGTGAATGCTATCGGAAGACCTGATTTCTGTGAAATTTCCTCAGCAAATCCGACTGAATCAGCGATATTTTCCGGAGTAGTTTCCATACCGAGATTTGAATTGTTGATTATTCCGGTATGCTTCATTCTTGAGGCGGCTTCTATTTCGTAAAGCAGCTCCAGAGCCTCATCAGATGAATGAGTCATATATCTGTACTGATTTACGACACATAACATATCAAGGTCATCAGCATATGCTTCCAGAGCCTCTGCATATCTGCCGAGAGCCACAGCACCTGAATCATCTCCGCCGACATCTATTATAAGATATCCGTTTTCAGCGGCAATTCTTTCAAGGTCAAAGCTTATTGCCGGTATATCAAGGTTTGTATTTGCATACATAGGCTTTACAAGCTCGATATTTTTTTCAGAAAAAAGCTTTTCAAAGTCAGCAGTTCTGAAATACGGGTTTACGATATCGAGGTCAACTATACATACTTTATTTCCCTGTTCTGCGAGATTTACCGCAAGATTGACAGAGATATTTGTTTTACCCGAACCATAATGTCCGGTAATTACAGTTATTTTTTTCATTTTGCCTCCAAAGTATCATATATAAGTATAATTATACTACTTGTATATTTAAAAATCAAGTATAAAACTGTAAATTTGATAAAAATATATTTTTATAATTATAACGCAGATTTTATAAATTATTACTGACAATAAAAGAGCGGATATTCAAAATCCGCCCTTTATTATTTTACCTGAAATTCAGATAAAAGATAACTGCACCATATTTTTTATATCGTGCAAAGGTTGACATTACTTCATGTTTATGATATAATTTGACTACAGCAAACGTTTTCCTTATTGAAGTATACATAAGAAAACGTTTACACAATGCATGAAATGTTACCAATTAAAATTTTTTGATAAAAGAGAAACCGTTCCGTTTGCCGTATGGAACGGTTTTTCTGTTGTGTATTGTAAATATTTTTTATTATAAATCTCTTGACTAAATTTGATAAAATGTATATAATTATATAAATAATCTTCAAGGAGGAGTGTGATTATTAATGCAAAACTGGCATCTGTTCGGAATGACAATATTTGAAATGTATTACTATTTCTGGTTCTGGTCGATTTTCGGCTGGGTAATGGAGGTGGTTGACAGAACTCTTGAAACCGGAGGCTTTGAAAACAGAGGCTTTATGAATGGTCCTTACTGTCCGATATACGGATTCGGAGTAATAGGCATAACGATTCTGCTTTCACCTTTGAAAAGTGTTCTTATGCTGTATATCCTTTCATCTGTGCTTTGCACGGCATTTGAGCTGGCTGTGGGGCTTATGCTTCAGGCTTTGTTCCATGCAAAATGGTGGGACTATTCAGATATGAAATTCAACTTCAAAGGCTACATATGTTTAAGAAACAGTCTTTTATGGGGAGTCGGCTGTGTTCTGGTAGTAAGAGTGGTTCAGCCGCTTATCGAAAAAGGCGTTCACCAGATACCTTATACTCTTGGAAATATCGTTGCCATAGTCCTTACAATAATATTTGTATATGACCTTGTGGAAAGTATCTGTGAAGTAAGAAATCTTAATAACAAGCTTCGTGAAATAGATGCTCTTGCAAGGATAATACATGATAAATCAATAGTAATAGGCGAAAAAATTTCTGATGAGGTTCTTATACAGAAAGCCAAATATGATAAGCTTAATGAAAAACTTGCTGACGGCGTTCAGAATCAGAAGGAAAAATATGAACGTCTTAATGAAAAAATTTCCGATGAGCTTTCAATGACAATGCTCAAATATGAAATGCTTATAGAACAGACCAAAAAACAATCCCGAATAATCAGAGCTTTCCCTACAATGAAATCATTGGAACACAATAATGCACTCAGAGTTATAAGGGAAAAACTTAATATCAGAAAATAATTCTGCGGCGGATATGTCATAATATCCGCCGTTCTGCTTTTTTGCGGCATTTTTATCATGAAATTATACTGCCTGTTATGTCAATACTAATTGTAAAAGTTATGAAAGGTATTGAATAATCATGGCATATAATAAGGTTGTAATATCAGGTATCAATACATCAGGACTGACAGTTCTCAAAGAATCAGAAAAAATTGAACTTCTCAGGGAAATCCAGACAACAGGAAGCAAGGAAGCCCGTGACAAGCTTATAAAGGGAAATTTAAGACTTGTTCTTTCAGTTATACAGAAATTTACCAACAGAGGCGAGGATATTGATGACCTTTTTCAGATAGGCGTTGTTGGTCTTATAAAAGCTATCAATAATTTTGACCTTACAAAAGATGTAAGATTCTCAACATACTGCGTGCCTATGATAAGCGGTGAATTAAGACGTTTTCTGCGTGACTTCAATCATATAAAGGTAAGCCGTTCAATGCGTGACCTTGCATACAAGGCTATGCAGGCAAAGGAGCATCTTACCGCAAAGACTCAGAAAGAACCAAGTATTGAGGAGATTGCCCGGGAAATAGGTGCTGAACGTGCTGATGTGGTTATTGCACTTGAAAGCATAAGCGAGCCTCTTTCATTGTATGAGCCGGTATATTCTGATTCAGGAGATACACTTTATGTGCTTGACCAGATTGGAGATAAAAACGATTTTGAAAACTGGCTTGATGAAATAGAACTCAGGGAAGCTATAAAAATGCTTCAGCCAAGAGAGAAAAAAATTCTTTATTTAAGATTTTTTCAGGGAAAAACTCAGGTTGAAGTTGCTGATGAAATAGGCATCTCACAGGCTCAGGTGTCAAGACTTGAAAAAGGTGCTTTAAACCGCATAAAAGGTGAAGCATGAAAAAATTATTATCCGGATAGATATCAGTTCTGTCCGGATTTTTTATTTAACATCAATTCGAAGGTTATTTTCTGTAATTCGTTTATCTGAAATTAAATTCGTTTTGTAGGGGCGAACTGTGTTCGCCCGTCGGATTTACCGTAATTTCAGGCGGGCGACCAATGGTCGCCCCTACAGAATATGAAGAAATTCTGTTTATGAATTTGTACTGTTCATATAAGTTGAGGCATACTGTAAACCGAGCGGGCGAACACAGTTCGCC
>DJFA01000074.1:12648-14508 GCA_002431975.1 Ruminococcus sp. UBA5884 | reverse complement strand
TAACCATCGAATTGGCGTTTTTTATTTATGCAATGCCGGCGGCTTGACAATTCAATTATTTTATGTTATAGTATTAGTCTGAAATACATTTGTCCTTGAGAGATGGACTTATTAATACAGTGAGGTGCTTTGGGATATGAATGATAACGGTTCAAGGCTTATTGTTGTCAGTTCATGTGTTCTCCCTGAAATTATTACAAAGGTTCTTGAAGTCAAGAAACTGCTTGCAAACCGTGAGGAAAAAAGTTCAGCGGCTGCCTGCAAGCGTATCGGGATTTCAAGGAGTGCTTACTATAAATACAAAGACTGCGTATTTTCATATGAGGAAAAACTGACTCAGAAAATTATAAATATATCTGCTCAGCTTAAAGATGAACCGGGAGTGCTTTCAAGCGTTCTGCTCGCTCTTCATTCTCTCAACGCAAATATACTCACTCTCAATCAGAGTATTCCGGTTGATGGAGTTGCAGGTATTACCGCTTCGCTCCGTCTGAATGAAAATACATACGATATGAATGAAATACGTTCCATTATATCAGAAGTCAGCGGAGTTGTGGAAGTAAGAATACTTTCAGGCGAATAATAAAAGTTTACAGGAGGAATTTTGTGATGTCTAATTTTGCAGTTATGGGTTATGGTGTAGTAGGTTCAGGCGTTGTTGAACTTTTTTATAAAAACAGGGAAATTATCGAAAAGCATGCAGGTCAGAAAATGGATATAAAGTATATACTCGATATAAAGGATTTCAGCAGCAGCCCTTATGCTGATAAATTTACTAAAAATATTAATGATATACTTAATGATGACAGCGTAACAGCTGTTGCCGAATGCATGGGAGGAGTAAATCCTGCATTTCAGTTTGTAAAGGCCTGCCTTGAAAAGGGTAAAAGCGTTTCAACTTCAAATAAAGAACTTGTTGCCGAAAAAGGAGATATACTCCTTGCTCTTGCAAAGGAACACAACTGCAATTTCTTCTTTGAAGCAAGTGTCGGAGGAGCTATCCCGATTATAAGACCTCTCCACAAATGCCTCGCAGGAAATGAAATTACTGAAATAGCCGGTATTCTCAACGGTACAACAAATTTCATTCTCGGAAAAATGATAAATGAACAGATGAGCTTTAAAGATGCACTTAAAATGGCTCAGGAACTCGGATATGCAGAAAAAGACCCTACTGCCGATGTTGAAGGTCATGATGCCTGCCGCAAGATATGCATTCTTTCATCTCTTGTATACGGAAAACACGTTTATCCGAAAAGCGTTTACACAAAAGGTATCAGCGGCATTTCAAAAGATGATGTTGAATGTGCTGAAAAGCTCGGCGGAGTTATAAAGCTTATCGCAAAGGTTACAAAGCTTGAAAACGGCAGAATCCTCCCGACAGTAATGCCTATGATAGTTCCTGACGATAATATAATTTCTGATGTAAATGGTGTTTTCAACGCTGTTATGGTTTCAGGAAACGGCATTGACAAGGTTATGTTCTATGGAAGAGGAGCAGGAAAACTCCCTACTGCAAGTGCTGTAATGGGTGATGTCATTGATTCTGTAAAGCATGACAGAACAGTCCTTTCACAGTCATGGGAATCATCTGAAGATGACAGCTTTATCGAAAATTATCTTAATATGACTGCTGAAATGTATTTCAGAACTGATATAAAAGCATCTGAAACAAAAGCATTTTCAGAAATCAGCGTTAAGAAATCATATAAAACTCCTGATGGTCAGCTTGCATTCATAACAGACTGCATGACTTTGGAAGCAGCTGAAGAACTCAAGGAGAAAATTGAAGCAGAAGGCAAAAAAGTTTTCTCAGTTATTCCTGTTCTTGGCTAATATAACGCCAATTCGATGGATTGT
>DJFA01000074.1:5512-12583 GCA_002431975.1 Ruminococcus sp. UBA5884 | reverse complement strand
CGCCCGCCTGAAATTCCGGTGAACCTAACGGGCGACCAATGGTCGCCCCTACATGGACAAATCATAGAATTGGCGTTAATAATACAACAAAATAAAAGCTCCTGTTTACATATGCAAACAGGAGCTTTTTTTATTAACGCCAATTTGATATCAGATAAAAACAATGAATTTTTGTTTATACTGTAGGGGCGAACTGTGTTCGCCCGTATGAAATTATGGTAAATTTGAGCGGGCGAACACAGTTCGCCCCTACAAATAATAATCATCGAATTTGCGTTTTATTAACCAAAGTATCTGTCAAGCAGACCCTTGAAAGCCTTGCCGTGTCTTGCTTCGTCCTTAGCCATTTCATGAACAGTATCATGGATAGCATCGAGATTAGCAGCCTTTGCACGTTTTGCAAGGTCAGCCTTTCCGGCAGTAGCACCGTTTTCAGCTTCAACACGCATTTCAAGATTTTTCTTTGTGCTGTCAGTTACGACTTCGCCGAGCAGTTCAGCAAATTTTGCAGCGTGTTCAGCTTCTTCATAAGCAGCCTTTTCCCAGTAAGCACCGATTTCAGGATAACCTTCTCTGTAAGCAACTCTTGCCATAGCGAGATACATTCCTACTTCAGAACATTCGCCATTGAAATTTGCTCTGAGGTCATCAATGATATCCTGCGGAACTCCTTTTGCAACTCCTACAACGTGTTCAGCAGCCCATGAGAGTTCATCTGATTTCTGTTCAACGAATTTTGATGCAGGAGCACCGCACTGAGGACATTTTTCAGGAGCAGAATCTCCTTCATGAACATAACCGCATACAGAACATACATATTTAGCCATTTTTACATACCTCCATAGATTTTTTATTTATTTTCAATAAAATTCAATGTGACAGTTTAAAAAATTCTGTCTTGACTTTGCTGTAACAATATATTATCATATAATAGCAGAAAATAATGTTGCAATTGCAACAGTGAGGAGATTTTTTTATGGATTTGACAAAAAATATTCTTTTCAAAGGAATAAGCGAATATGACTGCGGACGTATGCTCAAATGCATGAATCCTTATGAAAAAGTTTTCAGGGCAAATGAAACAATAAGCAGATTTGACCATTCAAATGATACAATAGGAGTCATAATAAGCGGCAGTGCAAGCATTGTAAGATATGATGTAAACGGAAACAAAACAATTCTTGAACAGCTTTCTGAAAACAGTATTTTCGGAGAATGCCTTGCATTCGCAAATCTTACCGATGACGGAGTTACAATCTATGCTGACAGTGAATGCACAGTATCATTTATAAAATATGACCAGATAACAAAACGATGCAGCAACGCCTGTGCCTGTCATACAAGACTTGTTGAAAATCTTTTTTATATGATATCGCTTAAAACTTTAAATCTCAGCGAAAGAGTAGAAATACTCAGCCAGCGTTCAATACGCAGCAAAATAATGTGCTGTTTCAATATCAATGCCATGAAATCCGGAAAAAACAGCTTTGAACTTCCATTCAGCCTCAGCAGCTTTGCCGATTATATATGCGTTGACAGATGTGCCATGATGAGAGAGCTTAAAAAACTCAAAGATGAGGGAATAATTGATATAAACAGAAAAAATGTAAAACTGCTTGAACAGTAACAGGAGGTTAAAAAAATGAGCAACAGACAGAAAGGAATTATCTGTATTACATTTTCAGCATTCTGTTTTGCATTTATGAATGCATTTGTAAGGCTTGCAGGAGATATTCCGTCAATACAGAAAAGTTTTTTCAGAAATCTTATAGCATTCATATTTGCACTGATAATTCTGATAAATAACCGCACTCCGCTTAAATGCGAAAAGGAAAATTTCATATTTCTGCTGATAAGGGCAGTTCTCGGCACTATGGGAATACTCTGCAATTTTTATGCGGTAGACCATCTTATGCTTGCAGACGCTTCAATGCTTAACAAGATGTCGCCGTTTTTTACGCTGATATTTTCATATCTTTTTCTTAAAGAAAAGCTGTCGCCTGTACAGGTTGGAGCAGTAGTAACAGCATTTCTGGGAACTCTGCTTATAATAAAGCCTGATTTTTCAGATTTCAGCAGCATACCGGCTTTTATAGGGCTTATCGGCGGAATATGTGCCGGAGGAGCATATACAGCAGTAAGATATCTCGGCAAAAAGGGAGAAAACAGTGCATTTATAGTATTTTTCTTTTCAGGCTTTTCATGTGCGGTAACTCTGCCGTATCTTATTTTCAGCTATCACAGCATGACAGCTATGCAGACAGTATATCTTCTGCTTGCAGGTCTTGCAGCATCAGGCGGACAGTTCGGTATAACAAAAGCATATTTCTATGCACCGTCAAAGGAAATATCAGTATATGACTATTCACAGATAATATTTGCGGCACTTCTCGGATTTATAATTTTCGGTCAGATTCCCGATATCTACAGTATTATAGGATATGCTGTGATATGCTCAACGGCTGTATATATGTTTTTCAGAACAAATAAAAAATCATCAGAACATTAATTGACATAAATCCCGTTATGTTATATAATTTTAACATAAATGCTATACACCGAAAGGAATGTTATTATATATGTCAAATATCAGCCGCTATAAAAAATATCTCTCACAGATTCCTGAATTTCTCCTGTCAGCCGATACAGTTTATAATACTGAATACAACATTGAAGAAATATCAGCGGATTTTCATGGAATATCTTCATATGTCACAGCTCCTGCAATAAATGCCTATGTCATGTTTATACTCAGCGAATGCATGAAAAGAAATATAAAAAGAATTTATTTCATGGCAAGAGATGGTCAGATACTTTTCAGAACTGCTGAAATATTATGCAGAAAAATGAATATCAGTATTGAATGCAGATATCTTTACTGTTCAAGGCTTTCACTTCGTATGCCTGTATATCATCTTATAGGTGAAGAAGCATTTGATATACTGCTTATGAGAGGATTCAGCCTCAGTGCATACAATGTTCTCATGAGAGTATGTATGTCAGAAACTGAAAGAAATATGGTATACAGCGATATCGGATTTGATTCTGAAAATGAAAAAAATATGTTCAGCAGAGAGGAATTTGATGAATTCAGCCAGAAATTAAGAAACAGTGAAGTATACAGAAATATTGTAATTAAAAAATCACATATTGCATATAATACAGCCGTTTCATATCTGAAACAGGAGGGACTTTGTGACAATATCAGCTATGCGGTTGCAGATACAGGCTGGACAGGCTCAATGCAAAGGTCACTTGGTCAGCTGCTTTCATCTGTTTCAGGTCAGAAAACAAAAATCACAGGCTTTTATTTCGGAATGTATTCTCCTCCTAAATCAGATGAATACGGAGAATATATAAACTGGTACTTTTCAGATATATCATCAATGGGAATAAAAATAAAATTCAATAACAATCTCTTTGAATGTATGTGTTCGGCTGACCATGGAATGACTCTCGGATATAAGTCTGAAAACGGAAAAGCTGTTCCGGTACTTGGAAAAGTTTCTGAAACAAACCGCAGACTTGCTGTTCATCAGATTGAATGTGCCTGTCTGTTTGCAGAAAATATATCATATGATATCAGAAATATCAATGAGGAAATGCTCCACGAAATGACACGCAGACTCCTTCAGAGAATTATGTACTGCCCTGAAAAATCAGAAGCTGAAGCTCTCGGACAGTTTGAATTTTGTGATGATGTGAGTGAATGCTATATGATGAAACTGGCTGAACCTCTGACTGAGGAACAGCTTTCAGAATGTCTTGTTTCAGAAAAATTAAAATGCAGACTTGAACATAAACATAATGATTCAGAACTTTTCTGGAATTACGGAACTGCTGCCGTTTCAGATGTACAGAATAAAAACTGGTACAGATTTAATTTTGCTCTCTGGGACAGAGCAAGATTCTTAATAAATATGATAAAATAATTGTCAATAAAAAACACTTGACAAATATAGATTTTTATAATAATATATATTTATATTATAAATGCAATGACGGGAATAAAAATCAATTCGGCATTCACAGAGAGCTGTTGACAGGTGAAAAACAGCATTGCCGTCTGGTCATAACTCCTCCCTGAGCAGTCGGCTGAAACGCCTGTAAAAAAGGCACATTAAGCCTGAACGGGTTCTCCCGTTACAGAGAATCTGTATTGTCTGATACAGATATAAGCGAATGATTTTTTTATAATCATTAAAAAGAGTGGTACCGCGGACGCATTATTCAGCCTTCGTCTCTTTATGTTCAACATAAACTGACGGAGGCTTTAATTATTAGGAGGCTTATTGAAATGGTTTTAAATGGTTCAGACATTATAATCGAGTGTCTGCTCGAACAGGGTGTTGATACAGTATTCGGATATCCCGGCGGAGCAGTGCTTAATATTTATGATGCATTGTATAAATACAGCGACAGGATTACTCATATACTCACCTCTCATGAACAGGGTGCATCACACGCCGCTGACGGTTATGCAAGAACTACCGGAAAAACAGGCGTTGTAATTGCAACCTCAGGCCCCGGAGCTACAAACCTTGTAACAGGTCTTGCTACTGCATATATGGACAGCATACCAATGGTTGCAATAACAGGAAATGTTGCTACTTCTCTGCTCGGTCTTGACAGCTTTCAGGAAGTCGATATAACAGGAATTACTATGCCGATAACAAAGCATAATTTTATTGTAAAGGATATAAATGAACTTGCCGGTACAATAAGAGATGCTTTCTATATCGCAAATGAAGGCAGAAAAGGCCCTGTTCTTATCGATATTCCAAAGGATATAACTGCAAAGACCTGCGAATTTGAAAATAAAATACCTGAAAAATATGTATTCAAAAAAAGCTGTACTCTTGATGATGAGATAAAACAGGCTGCTGCTGTAATAAAGGAAAGCAAAAAGCCTTTCATATATGCAGGCGGCGGAGTTTCTTCATGTGATGCTGTTGACGAATTTAAAAAATTCGTATATACAGTTGATGCTCCTGTTTCACTTTCACTTATGGGACAGTGTGCATTTGACAATACTGACAGCCATTATACAGGAATGCTCGGAATGCATGGTACAAAAACATCTGCTCTGGCACTTGAAAACTGTGACCTTATGATAGTTCTCGGTTCAAGACTCAGCGACAGAGTAAGCTGCAATCCTGATACATTTGCTAAAAATATAAAGATAATCCATATAGATATCGACCCCGCAGAAATAAATAAAAATATACATATAACATACAATGTTGTAGGAAATCTCTCATATGTGCTTAAAGCTCTCAATGAAGCAATCCCTCAGCAGAATCATAGTCAGTGGCTTGAACAGATTCAGAACTGGAAAAACAAATATCCTCTTTATATGTATTCAGATGATGAGGAAGCTGTTCTGCCTTATGATGTTATTAAAACTCTTGAGGAAATTACTGACGGAAAAGCTGTTTTAAGTACAGAAGTAGGTCAGCATCAGATGTGGACTGCTGAATTTTATGACTTTAAGAATCCGAGAAGCTTTGCAACATCAGGCGGTCTTGGAACTATGGGTTACGGTCTTGGAGCTGCAATCGGTGCAAAAGTCGGAAATCCTGATAAAACTGTTATCAATATTGCCGGTGACGGAAGCTTTTATATGAATATGAATGAACTTTCAACTCTTGCAAAGTATAATCTTCCGGTAATTGAGCTTGTTATGAACAATTCAGTGCTTGGAATGGTTCGTCAGTGGCAGAAACTTTTCTATGGCGGACGCTTTTCAAATACTACTCTTGAAAAAAATACTGATTTTGAAATGCTTGGAAAAGCTTTCGGAATAAATGCATTTACTATAAGAAAAAAATCAGATATAAGACCTGTTCTTGAAAAGGCAATAAAACTGAATCAGCCGGTTCTTATCGACTGTCATATAGACAAGGATATAAATGTTCTCCCGATGGTTCCGGCAGGTTCATCAGTTTATGAACCTATTCTTTCAATATAAATAAAAGGAGTGTTTTTTATGGGAATGACTATGACTCAGAAAATTCTTGCCGCTCATGCGGGACTGAAGGAGGTAAAAGCCGGTCAGCTTATAAACTGCAAGCTCGACCTTGTACTCGGAAATGATGTCACAACTCCTGTTGCTGTAAATGAATTCAGCAAAGCCGGTTTTTCAGATGTTTTCGACAATGAAAAAATCGCTCTTGTTATGGACCATTTTACACCTAACAAGGATATCAAGGCTGCGACTCTTACAAAACAGTGCCGTGAATTTGCAGGAAAATATTCAGTAAAAAACTATTTTGATGTGGGAGATATGGGTATTGAACACGCTCTGCTCCCTGAAAAAGGACTTGTTGCAAGCGGAGAATGCATTATCGGTGCAGACAGCCACACCTGCACATACGGAGCTCTGGGAGCTTTTTCAACCGGTGTAGGCTCAACTGATATGGCTGCCGGAATGGCAACAGGATATGCATGGTTCAAAGTTCCTTCAGCAATAAAATTCAATCTTACCGGAAAACTCAGAAAATGGGTCAGCGGCAAAGATGTTATACTCCACATAATAGGCATGATAGGCGTTGACGGAGCTTTATACAAATCAATGGAGTTTTCCGGCGAAGGTCTTTCCTCACTCTCAATGGACGACCGTTTTTCAATGGCTAACATGGCAATTGAAGCCGGTGCTAAAAACGGTATATTTGAAGTTGATGAACTTACAAAAGCTTATCAGAAAGACAGAGTAAACCGTGAATATACTATTTATAAAGCAGATGAAGATGCTGTTTATGATGAAGTTTTCGATATCGACCTCAGCGAAATAAAATCAACAGTCGCATTTCCTCATCTTCCTGAAAATACAAGAACTATTGATGAAGTGGGCGATGTTGAAATCGACCAGGTAGTAATCGGTTCATGTACAAACGGCAGATTTGAAGACTTGCAGACTGCTGCTGAAATCCTTAAAGGCAGAAAGGTTTCTGACCATGTACGCTGCATAGTTATCCCTGCAACACAGAAAATCTATCTTGAAGCTATGAAAGCCGGATTTATTGAAATATTCATCAATGCAGGCTGTGCAGTATCAACTCCTACCTGCGG
>DJFA01000074.1:0-5388 GCA_002431975.1 Ruminococcus sp. UBA5884 | reverse complement strand
CCGGAAAGTGAAGTTTATCTTGCAAGTCCGGCAATTGCCGCTGCATCTGCAATAACAGGAAAAATTTCTGATGTAAACGAAATTATGTAGAAAGGGGATTTATATATCATGAAAGCAGTTGGAACAGTACATAAATACGGAAACAATATCGATACAGATGTTATAATTCCGGCAAGATATCTCAATACGGCAGACCACAAGGAACTCGCTTCACACTGTATGGAGGATATCGATATCAACTTTGTAAAGAAAGTAAAACCGGGAGATATAATGGTTGCAGGCGAAAATTTCGGCTGCGGCTCATCAAGAGAACACGCTCCTATTGCAATCAAGGCAAGCGGCATATCATGCGTTATAGCTTCCACATTTGCAAGAATTTTTTACAGAAATTCAATAAATACTGCCCTCCCGATACTCGAATGCAGAGAAGCTTCTGAAAAAATTCAGGACGGCGATGAAGTAGAAATAGATTTTGATACCGGTATAATCACAAATATAACCAGAAATGAAACATATAAGGCAGAACCATTCCCGGAATTTATCAAGGATATCATAAATGCCGGCGGTCTGCTTAAATCACTTAAAAAATAAGGAGAACGCTATGCTTACAGATTTCAGAAAATCCGATGTTTCAGGCTGTTTTGAAGGAAAATTTGAATTTAAGCTTTTCAATACCCAGACAGATGTATTTATTGATATGGAAGAACCTGATACAGATTATGTCAACAAATGCATTGACAACCTCAATTCATTGAGTGATGAGCTTATTGACGAACTCTGTGTGTATATAATAAAGTACTGCAACGATTTCAGAGAATATTTTGAAGATGAAGGAATTGAAATTCCTGAAGATATCAGCGGCAGAGCAATCCTTGAATATATTGAGCCTGTTGTTCTCGGAATCGAAGAACCTGACGACAGCGATATTGCAGGATATTCCCTTGAATTTAATGTTCCGTGGGAGGAAGAACACGGAATGGAAGTTGTAATAATGGATAATAAAATAATGTATGTAAGCACATATAACGGCATGGGTGCATGGTGTGAAGATTATGATGACGGCTGCAATTATGTGCTCGGTGCAAATCTGACATAAACAGGAGTGATTTTTATTAGTCTTATAAAAAATATTCAGGATATGGACGGATATTATGAGGGCGATTTTTACAGCACTCTTTTTGAAGCTGATATGATAGTCACCATTGAGGATAATACATATATTAACTATGCAGAAAAATGTATTCATAATTTCAATTCTATTACTGACAGCACAATCAAATTTATACTGGAAAAATGCATAGATTTCTTTAAGGATATGTATGAACAGTATTCAGATGATTATGATGAGGATTGCAGCCCTGAAAATCTCACTGCCGACAATGTTCTTGGAGATTATATTGAAGGTGTTGCAATAAATATTGAAAAGCCTCAGAACAATGATATTTCAGCATATCAGATTGAATTTGCCTGTCCGATAGATTGTCCTGTATGTATTATAAGAAACAATGAAATTGTGTATATCGGTGAGAATACAGATTCAAGTCCATGGGACAATTTTGATGACAAAGAAAAAAATTATATTAAGGAGTGATTTTTTAAATGAACAAGAATATTGCAGTTATAAAGGGCGACGGAATAGGCCCTGAAATCGTTGACGAAGCAATCAAAGTCATGAACAAGACCGCTGAAAAATTCAGTCACAGCTTCAATTATACATATGTTCTCATGGGAGGCTGTGCAGTAGATGAAACAGGAGTACCGCTCCCGCAGGAAACTGTTGATGTATGCCTTAAATCCGACAGTGTGCTTTTAGGTGCTGTAGGCGGATACAAATGGGATAGTCTGCCGGCTGACAAAAGACCTGAAAAAGGACTTCTCGGCATAAGAAAAGCTCTCGGACTTTTTGCAAATATCCGTCCGGCAAAAATATTTCCTGCTCTTTCAGGAGCATGCCCTCTCAAAGATGAAATTACAAAAAATGGTGTTGACCTCGTTATTGTAAGAGAACTTATCGGAGGTGCATATTTCGGTGAACGTTCTACAACAATTGATGAAAACGGCGTTAAAAAAGCAGTTGATACCATGCCTTACAGCGATTATGAAATTGAACGCATAGGCAGAATTGCATTTGATATGGCTGGAAAACGCAGAGGAAAAGTTCATTCAGTAGATAAGGCAAATGTTCTCGATTCATCACGTTTATGGCGTGAGGTTATGCATAAGCTCGCTGATGAAAACAAGAATATTGAATATAATGACATACTTGTTGACAACTGTGCAATGCAGCTTGTACATAATCCTTCACAGTTTGATGTTATCGTGACAGAAAATCTTTTCGGGGATATTCTTTCAGATGAAGCAAGCATGATTACCGGTTCACTGGGAATGATACCAAGTGCAAGCCTTGGAGAGTCAAAAACAGGACTCTATGAGCCTATACATGGTTCAGCTCCTGATATTGCAGGTCAGAACAAGGCTAATCCACTTGCAACAGTTCTTTCAGCAGCTATGATGATGAGATATTCACTTGATATGCCTGAATGTGCTGATGCAATTGAAAAGGCTGTTGATTCTGTACTTGAAGACGGATACAGAACCGCTGATATAATGAGTGACGGAATGAAACTGGTAAGCTGTTCTGAAATGGGCGACCTTATCTGCAATAAAATCTAACTATCAGCATATAGCAAAAAGGGCGGATTTTGAATATCCGCCCTTTTAAAATATATTAAATCTGTTTTATTTGCAGTATTTATCAAAAAGATGAGTGAAATCAAATGTAGCAAAATAATCCTTAGGAGTTTCAGCTCGTCTGATAAGCTCAAAAGAACCGTCTTCTTTAAGGAGAACTTCAGCCGAACGGAGTTTTCCGTTATAGTTGTAGCCCATTGCAAAGCCATGAGCTCCTGCATCATGTATTGCTACATAATCGCCCATATCTATTTTAGGAAGCATTCTGTCTATTGCAAATTTATCGTTGTTTTCGCAAAGACCGCCTGTAACATCATATTTATGGTCACACGGTTCATTTTCCTTTCCGAGTACTGTTATATGATGATATGCACCGTACATTGCAGGACGCATAAGGTTTACACAACAGGCATCAAGACCGATATATTCCTTATAGATATGTTTTTCATGGACAGCTTTTGCAATAAGATGACCATAAGGAGCAAGCATGAATCTGCCAAGTTCAGTAAATATTGCAACATCGCCCATTCCGGCAGGAACAAGAATTTTTTCAAATGCTTTTCTGACACCTTCGCCTATAACCATTATATCATTAGGAGTCTGGTCAGGCTTATATGCTATTCCTACACCGCCTGAAAGGTTTATGAATTTTATATCAGCACCGGTAAGTTCTTTGAGTTCAACAGCGGTTTTGAAAAGAATTTCAGCAAGTGCAGGATAATAGTCATTTGAAACGGTATTGCTTGCAAGAAATGCATGGATACCGAAATTCTTTACTCCCTTTGATTTGAGGATTTTAAAACCTTCAATGAGCTGTTCCTTTGTGAAGCCGTATTTTGCATCGCCCGGAGTATCCATTATCTGACTTTCTATCTGAAAAAGTCCGCCCGGATTGAAGCGGCAGCATATAGTTTCAGGAATGCCGGCAACTTTTTCAAGGAAATCTATATGAGTTATGTCATCAAGATTGATTATTGCTCCAAGGTCATATGCAAGCTTGAAATCCTCAGCAGGAGTGACATTTGAAGAAAACATGATTTCATGTTTTTCACCGCTGAAACCGCATACATCACTCATCATAAGCTCTGTGAGAGATGAACAGTCAACGCCGCAGCCTTCTTCTTTAAGGATTTTAAGAATGAACGGATTAGGAGTAGCCTTTACAGCAAAATATTCCTTGAAACCTTTGTTCCATGAAAAAGCTTTCATAAGCTTTCTGGCATTTTCCCTTATTCCTTTTTCATCGTATATATGAAAAGGAGTAGGTATTGTTTCTGCGATTTTCTCAATCTGTTCCTTTGTAACAAATGGTTTTTTAATCATACTCTATAATATTCCTCACATTTCTTTAAAATTCGACATTGTATCTGCTTTAAATTGTAATACAAATCGGCTTTTTTGTCAAGCGTAACATAAATTAATGCAATTCGATAGATTGTTTGTTTATGAGTTTCCTTAATTTCCGGAATCAGTTGATTATTCTGATGCTGTACACTTGACATATAAGCCGGAAATAATATATAATTAAAATAAAATCCATGTTAAGCGGAGGTGTCCCCATAATGAAAAAAGCATATTTTATATTCAATCCCTATTCAGGCAAACAGACCGGAAAAGATATTCTGAAAGTTCATCTCATATCAGTTATTGACAAGATTACAAAGGCAGGATATGAAGTTACAATAAGACCTACACAGTGCCGTCTTGATGCCTGCGATATGGTGAAAAATGCCTGCAATGAAAAGACATATGATATAATAGTCTGTTCAGGCGGTGATGGAACTATGAATGAAGTCATACAGGGGATAATGTCAGCAGAATACAGAATACCTGTGCTTTATCTTCCTACAGGCACTACAAATGATTTCGCAAAAAGCCTCGGAATACCCAAAAATCCCGATGAAGCCTGTGAGAGCATAAACAATGGAAGCATATTCAGCTGTGACATATGCAGCTTTAATGACCGTTATTTCACATATGTTGCCGCATTCGGTGCATTTACTGAGGTTGTGTATGAAACTCCGCAGCAGTTCAAGAATATGCTTGGCCATGCTGCATATATCCTTGAGGGAATGAAAAGAATAAAAAGTCTTGAAACTTCATACCATCTTAAAATAACATATGATGACGGAAAAATTGTTGAAGATGATTTTGTATTCGGAATGGTTACAAATTCAACATCTGTCGGAGGATTTATTTCAACATCATCAAATGTTTCGCTCAATGACGGTGTTTTTGAAGTAACATTTATCAAAAAGCCTAAAACCCTTATAGAGTTCCAGAATGTAATTACAGCTTTGCTCAGCAAGAAACAGGATATAGAAAATTCAGAATCTGATTATATCGTGTCATTTAAAGCATCAGAACTTTCAATAGAATCCGAAATTGAAATACCATGGACTCTTGACGGTGAATTTGGCGGCAGTGAACATACAATAGTAATCAAAGACAATATGAAGGCAGTCGATTTTATTATAAACACTGAACTCAAAAGCTTATAAGAATTTATGCTATGTTAAAACAACGCAAATTCGATGGTTATTAATTTGTAGGGGCGAACTGTGTTCGCCCGCTCGGTTTATAGCATACCTCAACGGGCGAACACAGTTCGCCCCTACAGAATAAACAAAAAATTCATTGTTTTTATCTGATGTCGAATTGGCGTTATGTTAAAACAACGCTTTACAATATAAATGT
>DJFA01000115.1 GCA_002431975.1 Ruminococcus sp. UBA5884 | reverse complement strand
AGTTTTTTGTCAAACTTTTTTGAAAAAAGTTTGAGCAAACGATAGTTTGCTGAATTTGTGGTAATCTTAAAGTTTTAGAATTTATAAGTTTGCCCCTACAGAAACAATCCATTGAATTTATGTTTACCGGAATTTTACCCATGCATATCATATATTCTGCCAGTATTTTCTGTCAAGAGTTCTGAACTGTGAAGCCTGAACGATATGATTTCTGCCTATTATTTCTTTTCCCTCAATATCCGCAATAGTCCTTGCAACCTTGAGTATACGGTCATATGCCCTGACTGACAGTCCGAGCCTGTCAAATATAGTCTTTATTGTCTGTACCGCCTGACTGTCCATTTCACAGAATTCATTTATCTTTGAGGGCGGTATTTCAGCATTGCAGGATATATCAAGATTTTTAAAGCGTCTGTTCTGGATTTCTCTTGCTTTCTGGACACGCTCCCTTATTGCGGCAGAACATTCCTCATTTGATGAAGATGAAAGACTTTCAAATTCAACCGGAGCTACCTCAATATGCAAATCAAAGCGGTCAAGCATAGGCCCTGAAATCTTTGCAAGATATTTTGACATTGCAGATTTTGTACAGGTGCATTTATGTTTCGGGTGACCGAAAAATCCGCATGGACAGGGATTCATTGCTCCTATCAGCATTATTGAGCATGGATATGTAAATGTTCCTGAAACTCTCGAAATAGTCACCTGACGGTCTTCTATAGGCTGTCTTAGTATTTCAAGGGTTCTCCTGTCAAATTCAGCAAGTTCATCAAGGAAAAGAACTCCGTTATGGGCAAGGGATATTTCTCCGGGGTGGGGAACAGCTCCTCCTCCGGCGAGTCCGGCAGATGATATTGTATGATGAGGTGCTCTGAAAGGTCTTACCGTCACAAGAGGCTTTTCACTGTCTGTAAGTCCGGATATTGAATATATATTTGTTGTCTGGATTGATTCCTCAAAAGTCATTTTGGGAAGAATTGACGGGACTCTTTTTGCAAGCATACTTTTTCCGCAGCCGGGCGAACCTATAAGCAAAGCATTATGACCTCCGGCGGCGGCTACTTCAAGAGCGTGTTTTGCGTTGTACTGTCCCTTTACATCACAGAAATCAGGAAAATTTTCACCGAAACTGTATTCAGGCATATATCTTTTCTGTTTTGCAATATGTTCTTTTCCGTAAAGATGGCAGAGGAGCTGATTTACAGAGCTTACTCCGTAAACGTCTATTCCGTCGCATACCGAGGCTTCAAATGCGTTGTCAGCCGGAACATATATTGATTTGAAGCCTTTCTGATGTGCAAGTATCGTCATGGGAAGAACTCCGTTTATGCGTCTTACAGCACCGCTTAATGAAACTTCTCCGATAAAGCATGAATCATCAAGATTACAGTTTATTATGCCCATTGCTTTTATAATTGAAACAAGTACGGCAAGGTCATGGACAGAACCGCATTTTTTTGTATCGGCAGGAGCAAGATTTACGGTGACTCTTGCCACCGGAAATGCGATATCGCTTGAACGCATGGCGGATTTTATACGTTCACGGCTTTCCTTTACAACAAGGTCGGGCAGACCTATTATTTCAAAAAGGGGCTGACCTTTGCTTATATCAGTTTCTGCTTCAACGGCAAATGCATTCAGTCCGAAAAGACCAAGACTGTTTATTTTTGCAAACATTATTTCAGATATTCCTTTCCTTTGAGAGATTTATTTTCTTTTTTGTTTTATGTTCTGTATAGTCAATCGGACTTACTGCGATATCAGACAATCTTTCAGCTGAATATTCAATTGCCGCATTTCCGAGAAGTCTTGCCTCAGCCGGAATATCACGGGCATCAGGAATTTCAGCACAATGTTTCCTTTGCGGAATTTCATTTTCAGTCATATCGGATATTTCAGGAGCTTTTATGCCGTCAAGCCTTACTGAAACATGATTTTTTACCGGCAAAGGATTAACTGTGACAGGCGGCGGTGCGGCAGGAACAGACTTAACCTGAACATTTGCGGCATTCATTATGGCAGGCGGTATGCTGCTGACGGCGGAAGCTGCTGTATACTGCGGATTGTCAAGACTTTCGCAGAAAAGAGGATAGCCTTTTAACCTGCTCAGCTTATCAAGCTCATTATATTTTTTTAATGCCGAACAGGCGGCAATGACAATACCTATGCTTAAAATATCATTTAAATTTGTTGATGATGAAAATACAAGAGTCAGTTCATTCATTATGAAAAATGCTGTTGCCAGAAAACAAATTCTTGATTTTTTCTGATTGGCACGTTCTTCATATAAATCCCTGTATGACATGATGATTGAAAGTACAATGTTTACAGTAAGTCTTGCCGAATATTCTGAAATTGAATGAGATGAATATTCAGAAAGATTCGCAGGCATTGTTGTGAAATATATTAAAGTCTTTATTGCATTGAGTATGACAAAATTATTGAAAAAATGATGTATTGAATGCATTTTTCCGGCTGATTCGGCATAGTGTGAAAACTGACTGCTGTTCATATAAAGTCACCCCGATTGTATGTTTTATTTATTTTATGCGTTTTCCGGTGGTTGCGTGTGTATACATGAATTTTTCTGACATTTAAATTATAACACATATACACGTTTTTAACAATATATGCAGACAATACATTTTCAGTAATTTTGAAAATAGTTTTTCATGTCATTCAATAAGATGATTTTAACATTATAATATACAAAAAGCTATACTCCGATAAAACGAAATATAGCTGGAATGCACAAAAATATGCGAATCTATTGACAAACATAAATTTGCATTGTATAATAATATAATGTATCATAATGGCTGTTTTTATGCCCTTATGAGTATAGTATAACACATTTCATAAGAAATAGCAAGGCTTTTTAATGATTTTTTTCTAAAATTAAAAATTCTTGATTTATGCACTTCCGGCAAACCGGACTTTGTTATTAACAACTTGAAGGAGGGACCCCCTACCAATGGTGAATACGGTGAATGTCAATCCAAAGCAGCTCGGCAAGAATGTCAGAATGAGCTTCGGCAAAATCAATGAAGCTCTTGAAATGCCTAACCTTATCGAGGTGCAGAAAAATTCCTACAAATGGTTTCAGGAGGAAGGACTGAAAGAAGTTTTCCGTGAATCTTCGGCTATTACCGATTATAACGGAAATCTCGTCCTCAATTTTACAGGCTATAAAATTGATGAAACCCCGAAATATTCCATTGCTGAATGCAAGGAGCGTGACACAACTTATGCTGCTCCGCTCAGAGTTACTGCGACTCTCTGGAATAAGGAAACCGGTGATGTCAAGGAAAGCGAAATTTTTATGGGCGATTTCCCGCTTATGACTGAAAGCGGAACTTTCGTAATCAATGGTGCTGAACGTGTTATCGTTTCCCAGCTCGTGCGTTCTCCGGGCGTTTACTACGCTTCAGAAAAGGACAAGACAGGAAAGGATTTGTTCAAGTCAACAATCATTCCTAACAGAGGTGCATGGCTTGAGTATGAAATGGACTCAAATGATGTTGCCTATGTAAGAATAGATAAAAACAGAAAAATTCCGCTTACTGCCTTCATAAGAGCTCTCGGAGTAGGTACTGATGAGGAAATTACCGAACTTTTCGGTCATGATGAACGTCTTGAACAGACTATCCTCCAGAAAGACGGTACTAAAAATACCAATGACGCACTTATAGATGTCTATAAAAAACTCCGTCCGGGCGAACCTCCTACGGTTGAAAGTGCTTTATCACATATAAATAACCTCTTTTTTGATGCAAAACGCTATGACCTTTGCAGATTCGGAAGATACAAATACAATAAAAAACTTGGCATAGGCTCAAGACTTGCAGGTCAGATTCTCTCAAGACCGGTTGTAAACGACTTTACAGGCGAATTTATGGCTGATGCCGGCGAAACAATAAGCTTTGAAAAAGCTATGGAAATCGAACAGGCAGGCGTTTATTCCGCTTTCGTAACCGTTGAAAGCAAGGAATACTATGTCAATGAACTCGGCGAAACAAAAATAAGAATGGTCGAAAAAGAAGTAAAAATTATCGGAAACGGTATGGTTGACATAAAAGGCTATGTTGATTTCGACCCTGAACAGTACGGAATAAATGAAAAGGTTTCATTCAAGGTTTTAAGAGATATCCTCGAAAATTCCGCTGACGCTGAGGAAATTGAGGAAAATGTAAAGAAACGTGCTGATGAACTCGTTCCTAAACATATCATTCTCGATGATATCTTTGCAAGTATCAGCTACTTTATAAATCTCTGCGAAGGTGTCGGAACTGTTGACGATATCGACCATCTCGGAAACAGAAGAATCCGTTCTGTAGGAGAACTCCTTCAGAATCAGTTCAGAATCGGCTTTTCAAGAATGGAAAGAGTTATCCGTGAAAGAATGAATACCCAGTCACAGGATACTGAATCAATTACTCCGCAGACTCTTGTAAATATAAGACCTATTACCGCTGCAATCAAGGAATTTTTCGGTTCTTCACCTCTTTCACAGTTCATGGACCAGACAAACCCTCTTGCAGAACTTACTCATAAAAGACGTCTTTCAGCTCTCGGCCCTGGCGGTCTTTCCCGTGACCGTGCCGGATTTGAAGTGCGTGACGTTCACTATTCACATTACGGAAGAATGTGTCCTATTGAAACTCCTGAAGGCCCTAACATCGGTCTTATCTCATACCTTGCAACATTTGCAAGAATAAATGAATACGGCTTCATTGAAGCTCCTTACAGAAAAGTTGACAAGGCTACAGGCGTTATTACAAGCGAAGTTGTATATATGACTGCTGACGTTGAGGACAACTACATTGTCGCTCAGGCGAATGAACCTATCACTGAGGACGGAAAGTTCGCAAATCCGAGAGTTACTGCCAGATACCGTGAAAAAATCCTTGAATGCGACAGGGATTTGGTTGATTATATGG
This sequence comes from Ruminococcus sp. UBA5884, assembly GCA_002431975.1. Taxonomy (GTDB): domain Bacteria; phylum Bacillota; class Clostridia; order Oscillospirales; family Ruminococcaceae; genus UBA5884. Next base: position 3,111 of record DJFA01000115.1, on the reverse strand, counting down.
ACGTTTCTCCTAAAATGGTTGTTTCCGTTGCTACTTCAATGATTCCGTTCCTTGAAAACGATGACGCAAACCGTGCCCTTATGGGTTCAAACATGCAGAGACAGGCTGTTCCGCTCCTTAAAACTGAAAGCCCTATCGTTGGTACAGGTATGGAATACAAGGCTGCGGTTGACTCAGGCGTATGCGTTGTTTCAAAGCATTCAGGAATAGTAAGTGCTGTTTCAGCTGATGAAGTTACCGTAAAGGACGAAATCGGCGTTGAACATAAATATAAACTCACAAAATTCAAGCGTTCAAACCAGGGTACCTGCGTAAACCAGCGTCCTATCGTTGACCTTGGCGAAAAGGTTGAAATAGGACAGGTTCTTGCTGACGGCCCTGCAACATCAAACGGCGAAATATCTCTCGGTAAAAATGCTCTCATAGGATTTATGACATGGGAAGGCTATAACTATGAAGATGCTGTTCTCCTTAATGAAAAGCTTGTTCGTGATGACGTGTACACTTCAATCCATATTGAAGAATATGAAATTGAAGCCCGTGATACAAAGCTCGGCCCTGAAGAAATTACAAGAGATATCCCGAATGTCGGCGATGACGCTCTTAAAGACCTCGATGAAAACGGTATTATCCGTATCGGTGCTGAAGTTCATGCAGGCGATATACTTGTCGGAAAGGTTACTCCTAAGGGAGAAACTGAACTTACCGCTGAAGAAAGACTTCTCAGGGCTATTTTCGGCGAAAAGGCAAGAGAAGTTCGTGACAACTCTCTTAAAGTTCCTCACGGTGAAGCCGGTGTTATCGTTGATGTAAAGATATTTACAAGAGAAAACTGTGACGAACTCAGTCCGGGAGTAAATATGCTCGTAAGATGCTATATTGCCCAGAAGAGAAAAATCTCAGTCGGCGACAAAATGGCTGGCCGTCACGGAAACAAGGGTGTTGTTTCAAGAATCCTCCCACAGGAAGATATGCCTTTCCTGCCGGATGGTACTCCTCTTGATATCGTTCTTAACCCTCTCGGCGTTCCTTCACGTATGAATATCGGTCAGGTTCTTGAAGTTCATCTCGGTATGGCTGCAAAGGCTCTCGGCTGGAAGATAATGACCCCTGTATTCGATGGTGCTCATGAAGATGATATCCGTGCCTGCTTCAGAGCTGCCGGTATGGCTGAAGACGGAAAAACCGTTCTCTATGACGGACGTACAGGCGAACAGTTCGACAACAGGGTTACTGTCGGATATATGTATTACCTCAAGCTCCATCACCTTGTTGATGATAAGATTCATGCACGTTCAGTAGGTCCTTATTCTCTCGTAACCCAGCAGCCTCTCGGAGGAAAGGCTCAGTTCGGCGGTCAGAGATTCGGAGAAATGGAAGTATGGGCTCTTGAAGCTTATGGTGCTGCGTATACTCTTCAGGAAATCCTTACTGTAAAATCAGACGATACTGTCGGACGTGTAAGCACATATGAGGCTATCGTAAAGGGTCAGAATGTTCCGAAACCTGGCATTCCTGAATCATTCAAGGTTCTTATCAAGGAACTCCAGTCACTCGCTCTTGACGTAAGAGTCCTTGACATAAATAAAAATGAAATCGACCTCAAGCAGACTTTTGAGGACGATGACGATATAATTCCTCAGCCTGTTGCTGCAAGCAGTGATTTCGGTGACGAAAATATTGCATATAACAGCGATGATATTGAAAATGACGGATTTATGGTTGACGGCAGCGATGAAGCTGACGAAAGCGAAAGCATTGACCTTGACGGCGATGATGACGATTTCACAGATGACTATAATCCGGAAGACGATTACGAAGATATGTAAAAAGGAGTTTTCTGCGGCAATGGATTAAGTTTTCTTAATCCATTACGCAGCCTTTGCCTATAATGATACAGGAGGATAATAATTTGGAATTTAATGTATTTGAATCCATCAAGATTGGTCTTGCTTCACCTGAACAGATAAGAAAATGGTCATACGGTGTAGTTGAAAGACCTGAAACTATTAATTACAGAACTCAGAAGCCTGAACGTGACGGTCTGTTCTGTGAAAGAATCTTCGGCCCTACAAAGGACTGGGAATGTCACTGCGGCAAATTCAAGAAAATCCGCTTTAAGGGCAAAATATGCGACAGATGCGGAGTTGAAGTAACAAGAGCTAAGGTAAGACGTGAAAGAATGGGTCATATCGAGCTTGCTGCACCTGTTTCACATATCTGGTATTTTAAGGGAACTCCTTCAAGAATAGGTCAGGTGCTTGAGGTTTCACAGAAACGTCTTGAGGAAGTGCTTTACTTTACCAAGTATATCGTTATCGACCCGGGCAATTCAACTGAATTTCTCAAGAAACAGCTCCTTAATGAAAAGGAATATATGGAAGCCTGCGAAAAATACGGCTATGATGATTTCTATGCGGATATGGGTGCGGAAGCTATCCAGAAGCTGCTTGATGAATACGACCCTGAACATTATGATGAGTTCATCAGAAGAAATATCTCTCAGTTTTCAAAGGTTACCGGACTCAGCGAGGACGAAATAAGAGATTTCCTCTGCGAAAGAATCTTTGTTATAGATGATAATGCCGGAAATGAAGAATTTGCTTCCGGTCAGACTGTAAAACGTTCAGTATACAGGGATAAAATCCTTAAATTCAACAGAGAACAGGACGAGAGAAAACTCCCTCAGATTACTGTTAAAACAGGCTCAAGGTATATTGAAGAACTCTTTGATGCTAAATTTGACCCTGAAACTACTGAATTTCCTGAAATAAAAAAAGAAAACTGGATTGACAACCTTAAATGGACTTCCGATGAACTCAAGGAAGAACTTCAGGGTCTGCCTTCCGGTCAGAAAAAAATAAAACTCCTCAAAAGACTTGAAATAATCGAGGCTTTCAGACTCTCAGGCGGAGAGGATTCCAAAAAAGCCAACAAGCCTTCATGGATGGTACTCAATGTTGTTCCGGTTATTCCTCCGGAAATAAGACCTATGGTTATGCTTGACGGCGGACGCTATGCAACATCTGACCTCAACGACCTCTACCGCAGAGTTATCAACAGAAATAACCGTCTCAGAAGAATGCTTACTCTTGAAGCTCCTGACATCAT
>DJFA01000022.1 GCA_002431975.1 Ruminococcus sp. UBA5884 | reverse complement strand
GGTGACTTTTTCGACAGACTGAAGCGGTCATTTCAGAATATGAAATGACCGTTTATGTTTTATATAAAGATAAATCAGCGATTTCCGAAAATTCCACCGAGCATTCCGCCGAGTCCGCCGCCGTTTCCGCCGCCTCCGTTGAATGCATTGCCGATATTATTAAATGTATCTCCAACATTACCCATAGCATCGCTGAATGACTGGTTCTGCTGGATATGCTGGCTTTCACCATGATTGTCAATACCGATATCAAGACCGCTTTTTCTTTCATTAGGCTGTACAATTACTTTATATCCCGGCTGTTTGTATTCAAGCATATATGATTCGCCTGAAGCCTGTCCGAGAAGGTTTTTCCATGAAAGGTCAAGCTTGAATCCCGGGTCAGGGCCTGTAAATGCTACCATTGCATCAGGGTCTACACAGCATGGAGTATCAAATACAAGCGGATTTCCGTCTGTCATGATTGCAACCTGAGCACCCGGAGCTTTTCCTGTAAGCTTTGATGTGAAAAGACCTTTCTGTGAAATAACGCCTATTCCGAGAGGTTTAAGACTATAGTCAACCAAATCATTGAATGCAAGCAAATCTTCACTTTCAACTGCTATCGACTGACCCGGATTAAGATTTATTACAGTAACATGTCTTGCTTCGCAGGCATAGTATGATACTGTCTGACCTCTGCCGGCTACCTTCATAAGCGGAATATTTTCACCTGTAAGTCTTCTTCCTATCTGTCCGAGGAGAGCCTGAACAGGATTTCCGTTAGGGCCGAGCATTACCTTTTCAAAATGGCACTGACCATAATAACCTATCATTGCACCGGCTTTTGTGAAAAGCTGTCCCTGACCGTCACCTTTGGCACAAAGTGAAAGTTCGTTTACTGTTTCTAATCTGAACATATTATATACACCTCATTATATTATTTTTTAACCGGCTACATTCACGCCGTATTTTATGCAAAGACCTTCGAGGTCATCTCCTGTACCCATTCCTACAGGATTGAATCTCCATTCGCCGTTTTTGAGATATATTTCTCCGACTACCATTGAAACGACTTCCTTGTAATATTCAGAAAGACTGAATTTAACGAGTTCCTTTCCGGTTGAGTTGTCAATAACTCTTATGTATGCATTTTTTATCTGACCGAAATTATAGCCGTTTTCCTTTGCTTCATTGATAGTTACAACGAATACAAGCTTTGCAACCTGCGGATTAAGCTGAGAGAGATTTATATCAATGATTTCATCATCTCCATATCCTGCCCCGTCTGAACTGTCACCATGATGTATTACAGCACCATCAGGACTTGCAAGCTGTCCGTAAAATACAAACCAGTTGTCGCCGAGTACCTTTTCATTTGCTCCGAGGAGGAACACTTCACTGTCAAGGTCATAATTTGTATTTGCACCTGCATCCCAGCCAAGACCTATTCTTATATTTTTAAGATTAGGAGCTATTTTTGAAAGACTTGTTTTCTGACCTTTTTTAAGTATAACTCCTCCGCCTGATTGCTGTGCCTGATTATTATAACTGCTCTGCGGCTGATTATAGCTGTTCTGTGCCTGATTATTATAATTGTTCTGCGGCTGCTGTGCCGGCTGATTTGCTGACGGTACAGATGATGACAATGAATTAAGGTCAAGCCCCGGTTTTGAATTCATTTGTATTGGAATATCAAACATATTAAAAAAATTTCTCCTTTCAATAATATTATAGTTTAATTATATGGTAATTTAAGAATTTTGTCAATCGAATTTGTACAAAATACAGATAACCAATAATTTTTTACATTATATTTACTCAGATAAGCATTGATTTGTAACATATATACAGTTTGATTTCTTAAAAGTCAGATAAATATGATTTTTACAACAAATCTCTAAAAACCTATTGACAATATAGGAAATGTATGATATGATTGTTTACAGAAAACCGATAAAACCTATAGACTTTAATAGAATTAATTTTATAAAGGAGAAATGAGCATGAAAACTTATAAGAAAATTACTGACCTGATTGGCGGAACTCCGCTTCTTGAACTCACAAATACCGAAGCAAATGAAAAGCTTGAAGCCACATTGCTCGGAAAACTTGAATATTTCAATCCAGCCGGAAGCGTAAAGGACAGAATCGCCAAGGCAATGATAGATGATGCAGAGGCTAAAGGTCTTCTTAAACCTGGAAGCGTTATAATTGAACCGACAAGCGGCAATACAGGTATAGGTCTTGCTGCTGTTGCTGCTGCAAGAGGATACAGAATAATAATCGCTATGCCTGAAACAATGAGCATTGAAAGACGTAATCTTATGAAAGCTTATGGTGCAGAACTCGTTCTTACAGAGGGTGCAAAGGGTATGAAGGGTGCTATCGAAAAGGCTAAGGAACTTGCAGAACAGATTCCTGACAGCTTTATACCATCACAGTTTACCAACCCTGCAAACCCTGCCGTTCATGAAAAAACTACAGGCGTTGAAATATGGAACGATACTGACGGAAAAGTTGATATATTTGTAGCCGGTGTAGGCACAGGCGGCACAATAAGCGGTGTTGGTGCATACCTTAAATCACAGAACCCTGATGTAAAGGTTGTTGCAGTTGAACCAAAAGGCTCTCCTGTTCTTTCAGAAGGCGTATCAGGTCCTCATAAAATTCAGGGTATCGGTGCAGGATTTGTTCCTGAAACACTTAATACTGATATCTATGATGAAATAATCCCTGTTGAAAATGAAGATGCCTTTGAAACAGGCAGAAATATTGCAAGAAATGAAGGAGTTCTCGTAGGAATTTCCTCCGGTGCGGCTGTATGGGCTGCAATACAGCTTGCAAAGCGTCCTGAAAACAAGGGTAAGGTAATAGTTGCTCTGCTTCCTGATACAGGTGAAAGATATCTCTCAACTCCTATGTTTTAAATAATATCAATTTGATGGATTGTTTATGTAGGGGCGAGCGGCAAGCTGCCGCCTGCAATTTAAAAATATTTGCCCGATAAAACGATTATTCAACATCAATTCGATGATATGTAGGGGCGACCATTGGTCGCCCGCTCAAAATTCCAGTAAACTGCAACGGGCGACCAATGGTCGCCCCTACAAAATGCCCCAAAACAATAAATTTATTTTTAATAAAAATGAAAGGACTGAGCGTAATGAAATCTGTTTATACTTCTTATATTTCACCAATCTGTATATGTTGTATGCGTGACAATATAATAGTGTGCAGACAGATTTTTGCGTGTACTTCATAAATTCTGCCATAGTGTGGCAGTGTCGGATTTTTACGGAGAATGCAGAAATGCATTCTCCGTTTTTTATTTTTCAAAGGAGGTAGGATAATGGTTGACAAACGTGAAAGCATTACCGCTAAATTATGTGCATTTGTCAGAGCATGGCATTCAAACAGGTCAAGAGATAAAATCTATGACGACTATCTTGCTTATGATATGATGGGAAAAGATGAATATGATGAGATATACAGCATTATAAAACATGGCTTTTCCGATGATGGAACTGAATATTCCGATGAGGATACTGAAGAAATAATCAGACAATATATAGCTTCAATACCTCTTTCAAGAATACATTTTTCTGAAAGCCGTCTTAAAAGATTTTCAGAGGAAAATAAAAAAATCCAGTATGTAATATGCGGTGCAGGTTCAGATACCTTTTCATTCAGAAATGATAATCCTGATATTGAAATATATGAAGTTGACCATCCGGATACACAGCGTTACAAGCTTGAAAAAATAAAATCTCTTGAATGGAATATCCCTGATAATGTGCATTTTGTACCTGTGAACTTTGAAAATGAAAAAATGAGCGAAAAACTTATAAATGCAGGATTTGACCCTGATTTAAAAACATTTTTCAGCATACTCGGAGTATCGTATTATCTGACACTGCCCGTATTTTCACAGACTCTTTCACAGATAGCTGATATTTCTGCAAAAGACAGCGTTTTAGTATTTGATTACCCTCAGAAAACAGGAACTTTCCCTCAGAGAGTCAGAAAACTTGAACAGATTACTGAAAAACTCGGTGAAGTAATGCAGGGCGGATTTGATTACAATGAAGTTTCACGAGCATTGTATTCACTTGGTTTTCAGATAGATACATATTATAATCCAAAAAAAATTCAGGAACATTATTTCAATAACAGAAATGATGGCCTTAAAGCATTTGAAAATGTAAACCTTCTGTCAGCGGTTTATACTGGCGGACTTGATTATGAATAAAGGAGAATTTAAAATGAGCGTATATAAAAATTTTGAAACAGCATTGATTCATGGCGGTATCTCAGTTGACGAAAAAACAGGTGCAGTAAATGTCCCTATATATCAGACTTCAACTTTCAGACAGGACGGTCTTGGCAAAATGAGAGGCTATGAATATTCAAGAACCGGAAACCCTACAAGAGAAGCTCTTGAAGCTTTGATTGCCGAACTTGAAAACGGTTATGCAGGTTTTGCATTTGCCTCCGGAATGGCTGCAATAACTGCCGTTCTCAGTCTGCTTGAAAGCGGCGACAGAGTACTCATATCAAGCAATGTATACGGCGGAACATTCCGTGTGCTTGACAAGGTATTCAATCATTTCGGAATAACATATACAATTGCTGATACAACTGATATTGAAGCATTTGAAAAGGAAATAACATCTGATGTAAAGGCTGTTATGATAGAAAGCCCTGCAAATCCTCTTATGACAGTTACTGATATAAAGGCTGTTTCTGAAGTTTCACATAAGCATAACCTCCTTGTAGTAGTTGACAATACATTTATGACTCCTTATCTCCAGCGTCCTCTTGACCTCGGAGCTGATATAGTTGTCCACAGTGCTACAAAGTATCTCGGCGGTCACAGTGATGTTGTATCAGGTCTTGTAGTTGTAAAGACTCCGGAACTTGCTGAAAAAATAGCATTTATCCAGAACTCTACAGGAGGAGTTCTCCCGCCTTTTGATTCATTCCTCCTTATCAGAGGCATAAAAACTCTTGGTGTAAGAATGGACAGACACGTTTCAAATGCTGAAAAAACTGTTGAATTTCTTCTTGCAGAAAAAGCCGTCAAAAAAGTATATTATCCGGGTATAAAAGGCAGTGAAGACTATGACATAAATAGTTCACAGGCTAAAAACGGCGGCGTTATGATATCATTTGAACTTTATGAAAATTATGATATAAAAGTATTCTTTGAAAGTCTTGAACTTATAATGCTTGCTGAAAGCCTCGGCGGAGTCGAATCGCTTGTATGCCACCCTGCAACTATGACTCATGCTTCAATTCCTGAAGATATCCGTAAAAAAGTAGGTATTACTGACGGTCTTATAAGACTTTCAGTCGGAATTGAAAATATTGATGACATTCTTGCAGATTTGAAACAGGCTATTGATAAAAGTGAGGTAAAATAATCATGCATTACTATAAATCAATGCAGGAGCTTATAGGAAATACTCCCCTTGTAAAGCTTTCAAATATGGGCATAAAAAATTCCCTGAATGTTTTTGCAAAGCTTGAACTTTACAATCCTTCAGGAAGCGTCAAGGACAGGACAGGCATTTATATGCTGCGTGATGCTGAAAACAAAGGCATTCTTAAAAAAGGCGGCACTATAGTTGAAGCTACTGCCGGAAATACAGGTCTTGGAATAGCTTTTGCCGCTCTTAACAGAGGATATCGTATAATATTCGTTGTTCCTACTAAATTTTCAGCTGAAAAACAGATTCTTATGAAAGCTCTTGGTGCTGAAATAGTCAATACTCCCCGTGAATATGGTATGCTCGGAGCTGTGGAAAAAGCTGAAGAGATAAAAGCTCAGATACCCGGTTCAATATCGCTTGAACAGTTCAAAAATCAGAGTAATCCTATTGCACATTATGAAACTACCGGAAAAGAAATTTATAATGACCTTGACGGAAAAATTGACTACGTTGTTGCAGGTGCGGGCAGCGGCGGTACATATACCGGAATACTCAGATATCTTAAAGAAAAAAATCCTGATATAAAAGGCATTCTCGCCGACCCTGTAGGCTCTACAATGGGCGGCGGAGAACATGGCGACTATAATATTGAAGGCATTGGAAATGACTTTATTGCTGATACTATGGATATGTCGCTTGTTGATGATGTTATAAAGATAACTGATGATGAAGCATTTGAGATGGTAAACAGACTCTCACACAATGAAGGAATCTTTGCCGGTTCATCTTCAGGAGCTGCTATGGCGGCTGTAATGAAGCTTTCAGAAAAAATTGAAAATGCTAATATAGTAACCGTTTTTCCTGACAGAGGCGACAGGTATTTCAGCACACATATATATAAATAATCCTGTTTTTCAATTTTGTCAGAAACATCATTCTATTATCATAAAATCATCACATTGACTTTGTATTATATAAACAATCCCCTTTATAAATTATTCCCTAACCCCAATAAAAAATGATATCTGAATAAAACATCAGATATCATTTTTTTATTATATAAATCAGAATTTTTCGATTACCTTGATAAGATATTTCTTGACCTGTCCCAAATCCTTGAGGTCAACCTTGCCGTCTGATATTACATCACCATTTGCAATCTGTTTTTCAGTAAGGTCAGCCATTTTTACAATATACTGATTGAGGAGTGTTACATCTCTTACATCTATTTCGTTATCAAGTGTAACATCACCGAGCATAGAAGCTTCAGGAAGTTCAGAAATGCTTTCAGATGTTTGGGGAAACACCGCCGAAGTTTCTGTTTTCTGCTCTGTAGTGGTTTCAGGAGCAGCGGTTGTAGTTTCAGGTTTCTGTGCTGTTGTAGCCGGAGCTTCAGTAGTTTCTTCAGTTACCTTTGAAGTAGTTGTAACTTCCGGAACTGCTGACGGGTCAAGAGGATGTTTTTCACCGCTTGCTTCAAGGTTGCTTCCTTCAGATGATACATATGTGCTGTAATAGTCGCTTAATGAAATACCATTCTTTCCGAGAGCAGTTTTATGGTCAAGACCGATATATTTTCCTGTCTTTGAAGTCTGCCAGAGAGATTCTTCAAACAATCCGTATTTTTCCTCGTCAATAGTCATGAAGTCATAGCTGAGAAGTCCGCCTGTATCGCCTGAGTTAGGATTAAGACCCCAGAATGTATGATTGATATGATTGTCTATCATATAATCACGCAGAAGCTCCATCCATTTCTGGTTTTTGCCGCCGTCCATATGACCGCCCCATTCGCCTATAAGCAGAGGAGCAATATTCTGGTCTTCAATATAAGCCCATGTATCATACCAGTAGTCATCAAGGAGAGTCTGAGTTGTAAAGTCCTTGTCAAACCATGTCTGATTGTAAACTGACGGGCCGTAGTCATGAGGTGAATATACTATCTGTTTTGTACGCTGACTTGTTTTGAGTGTTATCGGATAATCCTTTACGCCTCTGAGGTTTCCGCCCCACCATGCACCGTACCATGGTGAAACTTCTGCACTTGCCTGCCATATATCAGCAGTATCATATGTATAGCCTTTTTCAGTCTTAGGGTACTGTTCAACGCCTTCTATGAGTATAAGAGCATTAGGGTTTACATCAAGGATTGCATTTGCACAGTCAGTAGCTGAATAAGCCCAGTTGTTAAGGTCTGTTGAATCGTCCCATTTTGCAATGCTTGAAGGGCATTCAGTACCGCTGTAGCCACGTTTTCCATGAGGTTCATTTTTAAGGTCATATGCTATTATGGTATCATCATTGTTATATTTTTCAGCAAGCCATGCAAGTGAATCTTTCCACATATCATATGTAATCTGTTCGCTGCTGAAATGACCTACAGCCATATTTCCGGCATCTTCAGCCGAATCCTCATAGTACCAGAGATTATAGTTGTGACCTGAATTGTGTGAAGCCGGACTATGAACGTCAACTATTACTTTAAGACCATGAGCTTTCATTTTCTGCATGATAACATCAAATATTTCCATACTGTTTTTAAGGGTCTTTCCGTCTGCTTCAACGAAATCAGGATTTATGACTATATAAGGCGGATTATTTGCGGCATTAACGCTTGAAACCGCATCAGGAGTGCCATTCATCCATGATACAAGGAGTTCTGTTGAAATAGGCATACGGATAACATTGATACCCATATCAGCAACATTTGCAAGAAAATCGTCACAGTCTGCCGCATAAAGACCATGAGCACAGTTTTCTGTACAGTTGAAGCCGAACCAGTTAGCACCTGTCAGCCAGACTTCATTGCCATCAATGTCATAGATACGGCTTCCGTCAGTATGAAGCCAGTCATCATTGTTGTCATCAGCCACCGCTGAAACAGTTTCATTGAAATCAGTGCTGCTTCCGAACGCACAGATAAAGCCGCACAGTGAAACCGCTGCCATTGAAGCAACAGCTATAATTTTTTTTGCAGATTTCATATAAAAATTCCTCCATAAATTCGTTATAAAAAAATATTCAGCAATATATACTAATATTTTATACTGAAACGAAAAGAATGTCAAGCATCTGCATAATTATTATTGATATTAACGCCAGTTCAACGACAAAATTTTATGATTGAAAATATGAAATTTTTCATATGTTCTGTAGGGGCGAACTGTGTTCGCCCGCCTGAATTATGGTTAAA
>DJFA01000005.1 GCA_002431975.1 Ruminococcus sp. UBA5884 | reverse complement strand
TTTATCTTCAATATCGAGATACAGAGGATATTCAAAAATTTTGCCCTTAACTGCATTAAGAAAATTTTCAGCTTCTCTTTTAACTGCTTCAACTGATTTTCCGTATATGTAGCAGTATGAACCGACTGCAAGACCCGCAGATACAGCATTTTTATAGTTCTGTTCAAAACAGCTGTCCTTTCCGCCTGCATATGCACGGATTATTACAAATTCAATGTTCTGATTCTTGAATTTCTTAAATGTTTCGGCAGATATTGTTCCCTGCCATTTTGATATGTCGATACCTTTTGTCATAATTATTCTCCTTTATTGAATTGTTTTAATGTTTCGAGTAATTTCTGAGGATATTTGACTCCCATAGCCGCCGTATTTTCAAGAATTGACAAGCTTTCATTTGCTATATAAAATCCGCATACAGCTGATTTCATAAATGCTGATTCCCCGAAAAGCTCCATATCTGTTATATGGCATAAAGCAACAATAAGAAGTATTGTTACTTTTTTCATTATTCCAAGAAATCCGATTCTGCTTGAAAGCTCTTTATTTTTATATGCAGAAGCTAAGCCCGTTATGTAATCGCATACGATACAGAATATCAGTATTTTCATCATTCCGTCAAATTCGCCGTATAAATAGCTTAAAACTCCGCATATCAGAGCGGCAACTGTCTGAAAACATTTTTCCATAAAAATTCACCTCCTGTAATAAAAAAATTCCCCTCATAAGAAAATAAAAATCGAACAAAATTTGCATTGATATGTGCAAAAAATCAATAAAAAATTGTAATTATTTTCAATGTTTATAATTTATCTTTCGGATAATAATATTATTGTAAGGCAATCAGTCCTTACTCCTCATAAATATTAAAAGAGGGATTCGCAAATGAAAAAACTGACGGCTTTTATATCAGCTCTTATTATAATGACTTCATCAATGACTATGGTTTCAAACGCTCAGGGATACGGTCAGGGAACTCAGTCTGATGAGAACAACAGACCTCTCGGAGCAGTTGATTTCAACTTACAGTACGGTGAATATGGTGCATACGCTCTCTCAGATGATGAAAAAAATATTATTCTCACCTTCGACCAGGGATATGAAAACGGCTATACTTCAAAAATTCTCGATGTACTCAAAGAAAAAAATGTTAAAGCAATATTTTTCCTTACAGGCGACTATGCACAGAAAGAAACCGAACTTGTACAGCGTATGATAGATGAAGGGCATTGTCTTGGCAATCATGGAATGAAACATCTTAAAATGTCTGAAATATCCGAAACGGAATTGAATGAGGAGATTATGAGTCTGCACAATCTTGTTCTTGATAAATACGGCTATGAAATGCAGTATCTCAGACCTCCCTGCGGTGAATTTTCAGAATCTTCATTGAAAACTATTCAGAACGCAGGCTATAAAACCATAATGTGGAGTTTTGCCTATGTGGACTGGAATGTGGATTCACAGCCGGACTGTCAGACTGCAAAGGAAAAAATTCTTTCATCTGCACATGGCGGAGAAATAATACTTCTGCATTCAGTTTCACAGACAAACAGCCTCATACTGGCGGAAGTAATTGATGGTTTAAGAGCCAAAGGCTATACACTTTAATTTAAACAGCGGTCACTGATTATTATTTCAGATGACCGCTGTTTTTATAATATAACGCAAATTCGACAACAAAATTTTATGATTGAAAACAAGAAATTTTTCATATATTCTGTAGGGGCGAGCGGCAAACTGCCGCCTGTAATCTGTTGACCAATGATTTTTTACAGAAAACAGATACCAATGTTCATTTTCTGAAATTCATTCATCTGAAATGCAAATTCGTTTGTAGGGGCGACCATTGGTCGCCCGTTGTATGGTCTATCAATAATTTTATCGATTAACCAATGGGCGGATATTTTACAGATTACAGGGAAAATTTCAGATAAACGAATTACAGAAAACAAAGAGAAAACCGGTGCAGCTTAATAATAAACTGCACCGGTTTCCTTTTTTTTATAGAAGGGTTAAGATAAAAGCATTAGAATGAAGAAATAACCTTGATGAGATATTTCTTGAGCTGACCAAGGTCTTTAAGGTCAACTTTGCCGTCAGCAATAACATCTGCATTTGCGAGCTGCTGTTCATTGAGAGTAGTCAGCTGAACGATATACTGGTTAAGTATAGTTACATCTCTTACGTCAATGATACCGTCATTTGTAACATCTCCGAGGAGAGTAGCCTTTGTGCCAGGATTTACAGTGCCTGCCGGAGTTCCCACAGTTGTAGCCTTTGTTGTGGCAGTTGTAGTAACCTTTGTAGTAGCAGCTGTTGTAACCTTTGTTGTGGCAGTTGTAGCCTTTGTGGTTGTTGTTGCAGTTGTAACTCTTGGAGTTGTAGTAGTTACAGCTGATGAACCTGTTGTATATACCTTGATTGAATCTATCTTGAAAGTACCGCAGTCAATCCACCAGATACCCCATTTAAGCTCGCCGCCGTAGTTGTACTGAATTATATTTGCAGTAGCAGTATCAACATTCCATGTGATAGTACCTGAATTTGATGAAATGGACTGCTGCATATCGCTTGTCTGAGTCCAGTATCCAGGTGCAACTGTAGTTGATGTACCGAAAGCACCCTGCCATTTGCCGATATTCTTTGAAGATGAAATATTGATTTCAACCTTAGTAACCTTTTCATTTGCAGGAATACCGAATTTTGACCATTCCCAGCCTATCATTCTGTCATCTTCAGGAAGCTTTGAATAATCAATTGTTTCATTAGGATTGATTGTATAAGTTCCGTTTGATGAAGGAGCAGCTGTTGTTGCCGGAGCATTTGTGGTTGTTGTTGCCGGAGCAGCTGTTGTAACTGAAGGAGTTGTTGAATTTCCTGTATATACTCTGATTTCATCTATCTTGAAAGTACCGCAGTCAATCCACCAGATACCCCATTTAAACTCGCCGCCGTAGTTGTACTGGATTATATTTGAAGTAGCTGTATCAACATTCCATGTGATAGTACCTGAATTTGATGAAATGGACTGCTGCATATCGCTTGTCTGAGTCCAGTATCCAGGTGAAACAGTAGTTGATGTACCGAAAGCACCCTGCCATTTGCCGATATTCTTTGAAGATGAGATATCTATTTCAACCTTAGTAACCTTTTCATTTGCAGGAATACCGAATTTTGACCATTCCCAGCCTATCATTCTGTCATCTTCAGGAAGCTTTGAATAATCAATTGTTTCATTAGGATTGATTTTATAAACGCCTGATGATGAAGGAGCAGCTGTAGTAACAGGAGCATTTGTAGTTTTTGTTGTAACTGTTGTAACTGTCGGTTCAGGAGTTGTAACAGCAGTTGTTGTTGTAGTTTCAACAGGTTCTACCTTGACATTGCCAACGCCTTCAATAGTTGAATCAACAGAGCCTGTTTTGTAAACTGAATAAAGACCGGCAGCAGCACCTACAAGGCCTGCATTGTAGTCAAGGGCAACTTCATTTGCAGTATAGTCCTGAAGTGAGTCTGTATATGCACCGTCAGCAGAAGTAGGGCCGCCTACAAGAGCACCTATAAGAGTATGACCTTTTGATGAATAAACAGTACTCTGATTCATTTCATCGTAGCTGCTGTAGCCTGAAGCTGCTCTGTGATGAGCATATTTTGCGGAATTTGAGCTGAAGCCTGTTACGAAACAGGTATTTGCCGGATTCTGTCCGAGAAGATATGTCATCTGATTCTTGCACCATGATGAATAGTCAGCAGATGAATTTTTTGAAGCTGCCAGTGCACAAAGCTGCATTGAAGCGTTATATCTTGCTGAACCCCACTGTGAAATAAACAGATAATTATTACTTGTAGTCTGACCGCTTATCCAGCTGTTTACCTTTGACCAGTCGCCTGTTATATGTGAATATACGCAGGCAGCACCAAGAGAAACATTGTTCCAGTCATGAACCCAGCCGAGATACTGAACCTGATAATTTGCACAGTCAGTCTTGTATGATGAATCATTTGTTGCAAGGTAAAGCCAGCCGGCAGCCCATGCAAGGTCATCTTCATAGCTTGATGAAACATAAAATTCGCCGATTCCTGTTGAAGCAACCCTGTTTACCTGTTTTGCATATTTATAGAGAGCCTTTGCATATTTGAGGTCATCTTCATTTCCGAAGTTGATATAGTTAAGAGCAAGAGCAGCAGCATATTCAGCAGCTATATCACTTCCTTCAGAGCTTGTCCAGAGAGCACCGCCTCTGTCGCCCTGGTCTTCAGGAGCACACCACTGATTGTGGTCTTTTGTTCCGTCGCCTACCTGATAGCAGAAGCTTGTAACTGTATCACCGCTTAATTTAGTGCTTGCCTTGAAGAATTTGCAGAAATAATCTGAAATTGTCTTATAGTGGGAAGTAAGACCGAGTGAATCATATGAATCCTTGAATTCATAGTATCCCCAACCAAGAGTTGAAGCTGAATAGCCCTGTGGAAGACCGAATTTTACATGGTCGCCTGCATCATGGAAGCCGTAGTCAACTTCATCAGATGTATGGCAGTTTCCTCTCCAGTTAAGCTGGCTGTTTGCATCAACGCCTGTACCGCACATATTTGCATCATAAAAATACATTGAATACTGGAGAAGCTTTGCATAGTTGTCAGAGCTTTCAGCAGAAGCTATTTTTGCTGTAGTCACTCCTGTAAAAGGAGCAGCAACTATTGAAGCTGCCATAGCTATGCCTACTATTGCAGACTGAAGCTGTTTTTTTCTGTTCATCTCAAAACGTCCTTTCAATAAACCTTACCTATAAAAATTAATTGAATCCGCAGCCGATAATCCGTATGCTGAATTATACATTTTTCACACCTGAAAATCAACTGTAAATTGTGTCCGTCAAACAGGGATAATGATTTTTATTTTCATTACTGTTTTCTGATGATTTATCCCCTGTCTGTAGAAAAACCCTTCGATTATATTAAAAAAATTTGCATTATTATTATACAATATTCAAATCAAATTTCAATGGATTTATATAAAAGTTTAATAAATGTTAATAGTTTGTTATTAAAGAAAACGTTACCACAGAGGGGTATATAAAAAGACTGTTTTTGCAACCGATTACATAACATTTTATTGCATAATATTACATTTACTGTCTGTCAAAAATCTGCTTTTTCAACCTCTGAAATCCCCATAAATTCAGCATAATCAGCTTTTTTTCAGTTTATGAACAATCATGTCCAAAAAGCATAAAACGACTATGATTTTTTGTTGTTTTTTTCTTTTTTCCTTGAAATAATCCATCATTTATGGTATAATGGATATACAGCGTTTCAAAGCTGCATATTACTTGAAAAAAGGAGTTTTTTTATAAATGAAGACAAAAAAAATTATAAGTGCCTTTCTTGCACTCTCACTCAGTATTTCATCATGCAGTATTTTTAATACAATTTTCAATGCTGAAAATGTTATCTCCATACACGCAGCGGATACTGACAAAACATATCAGAATCTTACATATACGGTTTCAGATGACGGAATTGAAATAACAGGCTGCACTGATGATACGGATGAACTTGTCATTCCTGCCTCAATCGATGGTGTGAATGTCACATCAATAAAAAGATATGCATTTGCCGACAATGAAAAAATAAAATCAGTTTCACTCCCCGATACACTTACATATATTGATGATGCCGCATTCCAGAACTGCACCTCTCTCACATCATTTGAAATGCCTGACAGTCTGACACAGATAGGCAACAAGCTCCTTATGGGCTGTACCGGCATAACATCTGTTAAAATTTCAAAGTCACTCAATAATATAATGGAATATACCTTTGCTGATACAGCGATTGAATCCGTTGAAATTCCTGAAGGAGTAATACATATAGGTTCAGGCTGTTTTCTCAATACACCTCTTAAAAGCGTCAATCTCCCGTCATCAGCCGCAACTATAGGCATAGAAGCATTCAAGAACTGCAAACAGCTTGAAAGCATAAACCTTGACGGAATATCACAGATATCCGGCGGTGCTTTTACAGACTGCGAAAAGCTTAAAGAAGTAAAACTCTATCCGAAAATGACTCAGCTTGACTGTAATTTCAGCGGCTGTTCATCTCTTAAAGAACTCATAATTCCGGAGGGAGTAAAACAGATTTCAGGCGTTATAAACTGCGAATCACTTGAATACATATATCTTCCGAGTACTCTTACATCTGTATACAACGGATTTTCAGACTGCCCGAAACTCAAAACAGTTGAATTTGCTGACCAGAGAACATACTGGACATTTCAGGTAAGCTTCATGGGCTGTACATCACTTGAACAGTTCATATTCCCGACAGGAGTCGATGAAGTGCGTGACTCAATGTTTTCAGGCTGTTCATCTCTTGAATATGTTGAGCTTACAGACCAGATAACCTCAATCGGAAGAAATTCATTTGCTGACTGCCCGGAACTTGATTATATCTATATCCCTGACAGCGTTACAAGCATTGACAGCACTGCTTTCGGATATGTAAAGGACGAAACAGGAAACTATGTCAAATCAGACAAGGATATCATAATCATCACTGAATCAGAAAATTCAGCTGCCGCAGATTTTGCAAAGGAAAACGGTTTTACTTCCGTATCAGCTGACAATTTACATCTTGGTGACCTTGATTTCAATCAGGTTCTTGATGCAAGAGATATAACTGTCATGAAACAGTACCTTATGGGAGTTAAAACAGCTGGTTCTGTTCATGAAGCTGTAGGCGACATAAATGGAGATGGTTCTTTTGATGTCTTTGATTTGAGTGCATTCAAATATATCGCTCTGCTGACAGATACGGACTGATTTTAATATGGAAAACTGTAAATTTGAAAAGCTTTCTGAAAATATATTTGTATGTGCAGGTGAAAATCACCGTTTCGGCACAGACGCATTTCTGCTTGCAGATTTTTCAGAATATAAAAAAAATGATACTGTATGCGACCTCGGTACGGGCTGCGGAATAATCCCTCTTATAATGGCAAGAAGTGAAATGCACCCCCGTGAAATATATGCCGTTGATATACAGGAAAATGCTATTGAACAGCTTAATGCCGGTCTTGAAAAAAGCTCCGGTACAGATTTTATAAAACCAGTATGTGCGGATTTGAAAGTTCTCTGGGATAATGCACCTCTTGGAAAACTTAGTCTTGTTACCTGCAATCCGCCGTATAAGGCTGAATCTGCCGGAATTGAGAGTCTTATACCGTCACAGAGAATTGCAAGGCATGAGATTATGTGCAATATAGATGATGTATGCCGTGCCGCCTCAAAACTTCTTAAATTCGGCGGAAGACTCTGCCTTTGCAACAGACCTGAAAGACTCGCTGACGTTATAACTGCCATGAAAAACAATAATATTGAACCAAAAAGAATAAAATTCATCAGCAAATCACCTGAACACGCTCCATGGCTTTTTCTGATAGAGGGTAAAAAAGGTTCAAAGCCGTTTCTTAAAATTCTCCCTGCACTTTATACTCATCAGGGAAACGGCTATTCAGATGAGATGAAAAGAATTTACCGACTGGACAGCCAGTCCTGAAAGGATTTTGTGAATTTTATGTCAGGTACATTATACGTTGTGGGAACTCCTATCGGAAACCTTGAGGATATTACGCTCCGTGCGTTGAAAACTCTTGAAAGCGTTGATTTTATAGCTGCCGAAGATACAAGAGTTACTTTAAAGCTTCTGACACATTACGAAATAAAAAAGACTCTTGTTTCATACCATGAACACAGCACCGGTTCATGCACTGAAAATATAATAGGAAAAATTCTTGACGGCAAAAACTGTGCAATCGTCACAGATGCCGGAATGCCTTGCATATCAGACCCCGGTGAGCCTCTTATACGGATGTGCTATGAGCATGATATTCCGGTAAAGGTAGTCCCCGGAGCAAGTGCTGCGGTATCGGCTCTTGCAATATCCGGTCTTGATACATCAAGATTTTCATTTGAAGGCTTTCTCTCTGTCACTAAAAAACAGAGAATTGAACATCTCAGTCATGCAAAATCAAAGACTGAAACAATGATATTCTATGAAGCTCCGCATAAACTTCTGAATACTCTTAAAGATATGCTCGAATATTTCGGCGACAGAAAAATTTCTCTCTGCCGTGAGCTTACAAAAATTTATGAGGAAGTTTTAAGAATGACTATCTCTGAAGCAGTTGAATATTACAGCTTAAAAAATCCAAAGGGCGAATATGTTCTTATAATTGAAGGTGCAAAAAAATCTGATTCAGAAAATATCAGCATTGAAACAGCTCTTGAAATGACAAGAAAACTTATCGAAAACGGCGAAAAACCCTCCGAAGCCTGCAAGGCTGTTGCTAAGGAAACAGGTTTCAGAAAAAGTGAACTCTATTCTCGTCTTAACTGAACACAAATCCGACAACGAAATTTTACGATTTAAAACAAAAAAATTTTCCTTTTATTCTGTAGGGGCGAACTTAAGGAAGCCCCTACAAATAAATTGGTGTTAATCAAGGAGCATGATATGTATAAAACAGTAAAGCCATTTATCAAATGGGCGGGCGGAAAAAGTCAGCTGCTGGACATTATCCGTAAAAAATATCCTGACAAAATAGAAAAATACTGCGAACCATTTGTTGGCGGAGGTGCAGTTTTTCTTGATATCATATCAAATTTTCACCCAAAGAAAGTTATGATAAATGATATTAACCCCGAACTCATAAATACATATATTCAAGTCAGAGATAATGTTGAAACTATAATAAACAATCTTTCTGAAATACAGAATATTTTCTGGAATATGAATAATGAACAGCGTAAAGAATATTATACGTCTATGCGTAAAAGATTCAACGAACTTATAAAACAGAATTTACAGACAGAAGAAAAAGCAGTATTGTTTATTTTTCTGAACAAAACCTGTTTTAACGGATTGTATCGTGTAAACAGCAAAGGACTTTATAATGTTCCTGTGGGAGCATATAAAAAGCCGATGATATGTAATTCTGAAAATCTTCATCTCATAAGTAAAATGCTTCAGAATGTTGAAATAAGATGCGGCGACTATAGTCAATGTATGGATTTCATAGATGAAAATACTTTTGTGTATATAGATCCGCCTTACAGACCATTGAATGAAACATCATCATTCAATTCCTATGCTAAAACTGAATTTAATGATGAACAACAGATAGAACTCGGAAAATTTACTGAGATAATATCAGATAAAGGTGCAAAAATTGTTGCAAGCAATTCAGACCCTAAAAATATAAATGAAGATGATGATTTTTTTGATAATATATACAGCAGATTCACTATCAACAGAATTAAAGCAGCAAGAATGATTAACAGCAAAGGCAGCAGCAGAGGAAATATCAGTGAATTGCTTATCTGCAATTATTGAACAGGAGATATCAGATGAAAAGGAATTTTGATAAATGGCTTGAGAATTTTCGCAGCAGTATAGCTACATATGATTATTATACTGATTTTGAAAAAATCTATAAGAATGTAGACAGTTTAAAAATAGAACTTAATATTCTCAATAGTTTAATAGGCTCTGAAAATATTGAGTCAGAATTTGAAAATATAATAACAAAATATCCGGAAACTTTAAAATGCATACCTCTTTTGCTGGCTGTAAGAGCAAATGAGATTTATGCAGCAGATAATACAGGTGAATTTACATATAATTTTACAAAACTCAATTATTCAGCAGAACAATATAAAATATTCATGCGTAAAACGGGTCTTTTTGATTTGCTTCAAAATCATCTTGTAAGCAATCTTTTAGACTATGCAACAGGCATTGAAACGGGTCTGGACTCAAATGGAAGAAAAAATCGTGGCGGACATCTCATGGAAGACCTTGTTGAAAGCTATATAATCAAAGCTGGTTTTATAAAAAATAAAACATACTTCAAGGAAATGTATATCCATCAGATTACTGAAAAATGGGGTATTGATTTATCAGCTGTTTCTAATAAAGGAAAATCGGAGAAAAGATTTGATTTTGTTATTAAAACAGATAATATGATTTATGGAGTCGAAGCTAACTTTTATGCAAGCGGCGGATCTAAACTGAATGAAACAGCAAGAAGCTATAAACAAATATCACAAGAAACTGATGCTATTGACGGATTTACTTTCATATGGTTTACTGACGGAAATGGCTGGAAATCCGCAAGGCACAATCTCGAAGAAACATTCGATGTTATGGAACATATTTATTCTATAGATGATTTAGAAAAAGGCATTTTATCACAAATATGATAAAAATAATTTTCAAAAAATAAATAATAGTATTTATTTAATATAAATAATTCTGTAAATCTTAATAAAAAACCGCTTTACAGCATTATGCATAAAACAACAGGCATTCTTTTATAAACTTTATAATTTGACATTTAATATTCTGTCAGTTATAATGAAATCATATAAAATCTTAATCGGAGGAGATAATTTAAAATGGGAAAAATACTTGTTACCGGCGGAACAGGCTTTATAGGAAGCCATACCTGCGTTGAACTTCTCGAAAACGGCTATGATGTCGTTGTTATGGATAATCTTGTCAATTCAAAGAAAGAAGCTCTTTCAAGAATAAAACAGATTACCGGAAAAGATGTAAAATTTTATCAGACAGATATTCTTGACCATGAAGGCACTTCAAAGATATTTGAAGAAAACCAGATAGATGCAGTTATACATTTTGCAGGTCTTAAAGCTGTCGGAGAATCAGTTGCAAAGCCTCTTGAATATTATCATAACAATATATC
>DJFA01000071.1:2885-5477 GCA_002431975.1 Ruminococcus sp. UBA5884 | reverse complement strand
ATAAAGGCAAGTATCGGCTGGCATATCGATATCCCGACAAAGAATACAAAACTTGCAAGCATGGTTACAATTGCAGACCAGAAAATGTATAATGTCAAAAAGGGAAAACTTAAAAACGGTACTCCAAGATAATTAATAAAGGTCAGGTTAAAAAACCTGACCTTGTTTTTTTAATATCCAAGACATTCGCCTACGAATATTACCTTTATTCTTCCCTTTATTCTCTGATGAGCAGAAATAAGATAGTTGCAGCATATTCTTGAATCAGATGAACAGCCGGCAGTAATTGATGATGAAGCAACGCCCTGACATCTTCCTGTTTCACAGCAGTATGTAGCACAGTTAAGTCTTTTTGTATTTGCAGGAGCAGCAAGACTTTTTACACGCTTTGCCGCTTCATCAAGGTTACAGACAATTTTATTGTATCCGACAACCATTATAACTGATTTAGGGCCGAATGCGATAGCGGCAATTCTGTTGCTGTTTCCGTCAACGTTATAGATTTCGCCGTTTTCAGTAATTGCATTTGCACTGCAAAGATAAGCGTCAGCGGCAAATGTTGCACGGTAAAGCTGGTCAAGCTTATCAATATCTATAGCTTCTCTGTCAAGATATTTATACTTATCTGATTTAAGCAAATCAATAACACCGCATTCTTTAAGAGTCACTGAGCCTCCGTTTGCAACAACATTGCCCTCAGAAAGCAGACTTTCAACGATTTTCGGAACATCTTCCTTGCGGTCAGCATAATAATAATCAATATTATTTGCTTTAAGAGCGTTTCCTGTTCTGTGAATTCTTTTGAATATGACGTTTTTAATACTTTCGTCCATGATAAATCTCCTTTTCATATTAATGATATATTTATATTATAACTAAAAAAAACGATATTGTCGAGAGTATTTATATAAAATTTACATAATTCATATAATATATACAAAAACAGGGATACTTTTTTGTATCCCTGTTAAATAAATCATAATATTAAAGTTCAAATTTAAACGGGTCATAACGTTTATATGATGAATCATTAAGAGTTACATCATCAATAGTAACTATTTTAAGGAGTTCATCATTATAATCATCGCCCTTCATTTCATTAAGAATTGTAAGGAGATTATCGTCTGCAAGCAAATCCTCTCTTGCAAGGAGGTCATATCTCACAGCTACATAATAAATGCTGTTGTCAGTATCATCAATAAAGAATGCTTCATCATATGTTGTCTGATTGAATATAGCCTTATTTACGATTTCTGAAGGAGAATATGAATCGTCAGAACCTTTTTTGATTATCTGTTCATTAGGATAAGCATTTTCAGTTGTTTCATCGGAGCTTTCAGCGGTTTCAGCAGTTGTAACGGCTTCCTCATCTGAGCTGTCGCCTGTTTCAGCGGCAGTTTCTTCTGTTGTTCCAGCATCTTCAAGAGTAGTAACAGCTTCCTCATCTGAATTGCTGTCAGCAGCAACATCTTCTGCATTATCAGAATTTGCGGCTTCTGCTTCAGATACAGTCATATCCTTTTCGGTGAGGTCATTTTCCGCATTTGTTTCAGCTATTTCAGTAACAGCCACAGTTTCTTCTTCTATAGCTGTTTCAGCAACATCTATTTCATCTGTTTCATCTGTTGCAGTAAGTTCAGCCTGATATTCGCTGTATTCAGCAATAAGGTCATCAAAATTTTCGCCATTGTTTGCACGTTCAACGTAATCATCAGCCATAGCTTTTATTTCAGCCTTGCCATCATCATCAAGAGAATTTCCGTCAGCATCTTTGAGTTCCATAGCTATGTATTTTACTCTTGCATAATTTTCATCATAATATTTTTCTACATCTTCTTTTGGCACTGCATCAGTTCCGCCCTCATCGTAATATGATTTGAAAAGAGCAGCACTTTTATATGAGAGTTCAGTAATTTTTTTGAATGATTCCTTGCCGATACCATTCTGTTCGTAATAGCTTCCATAATAATTCCATGATGATTCAACAGCTGAATTTATCTCGCTTATTTCATCTTCAGAAAGTTCAAGACCTCTGTTATCGAATTCAGCCTGTACAGCGAGATATTTTCTGAGGCTGTCGGTAGCCTCGTCCTGAATCCATGTAAGCATATCCTTGCCGTCAATCTGAGTAGCTTTAAGAGCCTTTACATCAGTTTTATCAAGATTTTCATTTTCGCCTGCCGCCTGATTTACAGCCTGATAGTAAGCAGACATTTCATAATAAATAAATATTCCGGCACTTGCTTCATAATCTTCATAGCGTGCAGCCCATGATGTATTTTTACCTGTTCCGCAGCCTGTCGCTGAAAGAAGGACAGCGGCTGATGTAAGCAGAACAGCAATTTTTTTGCGGATTGACATTGTAATTCCTCCAGAAAATTTATAATTTTTTCAAATACTTTATTATTATACAACATATTTTTCAATAAGTCAAATATATTTTAACACGAATCAGACGAAAAAATTTTATGAATAAAAACAACGAATTTTTCGTTTATTCTGTAGGGGCGACCATTGGTCGCCCGCCGAATTATGGTAAAACCATAAATTCAATATTTGTTTTCTGTATGGAAAATCATTGGCTGCACGCCT
>DJFA01000071.1:0-2842 GCA_002431975.1 Ruminococcus sp. UBA5884 | reverse complement strand
TGGTAACTGCAACGGGCGACCAATGATCGCCCCTACAAAACGAATCGGCATATTATTTAATCCGAATTTCAGATAAACGAATAACAGAAAATAATCATTGGGTTGGCGTTAAAATAAAAAAACGAGAACAATATTAAACCGTTCCCGTTTTTCTGTTTTTATAAAAGTTTTTTAATATCGCTGAATGTTACAACTATTGTAAGCAGCATAAACAGTGCAAGACCTATAAAATGCACCATTCCTTCCTTTTCAGGCGGTATTGGTTTTCTGCGAATCGCTTCAACCACAAGAAATACAAATCTTCCGCCGTCAAGTGCCGGAAACGGCAGCAAATTGAATATTCCGAGATTTATTGTTATGAATGTAACAAGATTAAGCAGATAATCCATTCCGAGAGTTGTTGCCTGACCTATTGCCGTTGCAAGGCCTACAGGCCCTGACATATCTGAAATGCCGTATTTTCCGCTTAAAAGGTCTATCAGTGAAATCCATATAAGTCTGCCTATTGATAAAGTTTCCTTTACTGAATATCCTGCAACGCTTAAAACGTTTTTGCTTTCTGAGCTTACAAGAAAATCAAATCTGCTTTCAGCGGTTTTAAGCTCCTGAGTACCTGTATATTCGTCAGGATTTTCAACTCTTACATATGAGCCTGATTCCTCATCAGCATAATAGGTATATGTGTAATAGAATTTCACATTTTCAAGAGTTATTTTTTCACCGTTTCTTTTTACAACGACTGTGAAATTATCATCTTTTGTATTGGAAAGCTTATAGGATATATCCGAATCAGTAAGAATATGCATTCCGTTTATCTGAAGAATTTCATCATCTTTTTGCAGACCGCATTCCTGACTTGAAGCACCTGTTCTGAAATCAGCAATCTTTACCTGCGGAATTTTTTCCTGCATACAGGTAGTTACTACAACAAGCACAAAACCGAGAATTATATTCATAAACGCTCCGGCAACTATTACAGCCATTCTTTTTGGTATGGATTTATTCACAAAGGCACGTTCATTGTCAGAGGCTTCATCTTCGCCCTCCATCGCACAGAATCCGCCTACAGGCAGAAGTCTTAACGAATAAAGCGTTTCACCTTTTCTGAATCCGAATATTTTCGGACCCATGCCTATTGCAAATTCATTTACTTTTATCCCGCAAAGCTTTGCGACTGAAAAATGTCCGAATTCATGGATAGCCACCAGCACTCCGAAAATAATAATTGCTGTCAGTATTTTAATTATCATTTAACCGCCCCTTTCAGATTCAGGCATTAAGTTCTGCAAATTCTCTTGCAGCCTTGTCAGCCTTCATAATATCCTCATAAGAGTTTACAGCCATATATTCAAATTTATTCAAAGATTCTGAAACCAGCTCCCCTATACGCAGAAAATTTATTTTTCCGTCAAGGAATTTCTGCACAGCCACTTCATTTACCGCATTAGCAATACATGGATATGCTCCGCCGAGAGTTACTGCCTTTATACATGATGAAAGGCATTCAAATGTTTCATAATCCGGTTTTTCAAATGTAAGATTTCCGTAATCGGTAAGTGAAAGTTCCTTAACATCGCATTCAAGTCTGTCCGGATAGAGAAGTGCATACTGTATCGGAATTTTCATATCAGGCACTCCAAGCTGAGCTATAACTGAATTATCGTTATACTCAACAGCTGAATGCACAACACTCTGACGGTGTACAACTATTTCTATCTGTTCAGGTTCAAGGTCAAAGAGCCATTTTGCCTCAATAAATTCAAGGCCTTTATTCATAAGTGTAGCAGAATCAATTGTAATTTTATTGCCCATGCTCCAGTTAGGGTGAGAAAGAGCCTGTTTTACAGTAACATTTTCAAGTTCGCTGCATTTTCTGCCGAAAAAAGGCCCTCCTGATGCGGTAAGTATTATTTTTTTGAGCTGTTTAGCCTTATTTCCCTGAAGACACTGAAAAATAGCTGAATGTTCACTGTCAACAGGATAAATTTTAACTCCGTTTTTTTCTGCTGAATCTATAACGAGTCTGCCGCCTGCAACCAGAGTTTCCTTGTTTGCAAGAGCGATATCCGTATGATTTGAAACAGCTGTGAGAGTAGGCAGAAGTCCGACCATTCCCACAACTGAATTAAGAAGTATATCCGTATCATTTTTTGAAGCAATTTCACAGAGTCCGTCCATACCGCATAATATTTCGGTATTCGTATCAGAAAGATTGCTTTTAAGTTCAGAATACTTATCCTTATTGAATATACAGATAGTATCAGGTCTGAATTTTCTTGTCTGTTTTTCAAGCAGACTGATATTACTGTGGGCTGCAAGGGCATTTATTCTGAAATTATGCATTTCGGCGACTTCAAGAGCCTGAGTGCCGATTGAACCTGTTGAACCGAGAACCGATAAAATTTTACTCATAATCTGTAATCTCCTGTATCATATGGTTTAAGCTGAAATTCAGGCGGTCATTGACCGCCTGAAAAAACTTTTATCCTGTTATTTTAATTATGCCGAACATATTTATAAAAATGCTCATAAACGGAACTACAAACAATACGCTGTCAAATCTGTCAAGCAGACCGCCGTGTCCGGGCATAATATTTCCATAATCCTTGATTTTACACTGCCTTTTTATGATTGAGGCGGAAAGGTCGCCGAGAGTTCCGAGAACTGCACATACCACTCCGAGAATAAATATCTTTAAATACTCAAAATCCATATATGCAAGTTCTGTGTGTTCAGGGAATTTTATCTTATGATATACCATGCTTATTATAACAAGAAGTATACCATTTGCAAGGAGTCCGCCTATAAATCCCTCAACTGTCTTTTTAGGGCTTATTTCAGG
>DJFA01000079.1:1812-5335 GCA_002431975.1 Ruminococcus sp. UBA5884 | reverse complement strand
ATTTAATTTCAGATAAACGAATCTCAGAAACGACCATCGAATTTATGTTAAAATCATTATTCTTAATCTGCTGATACATATGATATATCTTCTATTTCAGGACGTATATCAAGGAAAGTATCAACTATACAGGGTTCAAACTGAGTTCCCTTTGATTCACTTATAATGGCAAAAGCCTTGTCAAGCGGCATGGCTTCCTTATAGCATCTTTTTGATATAAGTGCATCAAATACATCTGCAACAGCCATTATTCTCGCACAAAGCGGAATATCCTGACCTGAAAGACCTTTCGGATAGCCTGTTCCGTTCCATTTTTCATGGTGATACATAGCCATATCCTTTGCAAGCATAAGATAATTTTCGCCTTCAATACCTGTAAGAGTTTCGCTTAAAATCTTGCCTCCGGCAGTGGTATGGGATTTCATGATTTCAAATTCTTCAGGAGTAAGTTTTCCCGGCTTGCAGAGAATTGTGTCTGATATAGAAATTTTTCCGATATCATGCAAAGGAGCAGACTGGCATATACTTTCGATATACTGATTACTTAAAATATCCGTATAGTAGCCATGTTTTTTCATTGCATACACAACGGATTTAACAAAGGCACTTGTTCTTTTGACGTGCTGACCGGTTGAGTCGTCACGGCTTTCAATTATATTTGCGAAACTGAGTATAATTTTATTCTGCATATGTTCAATCTGGCGTGTTTTGCTTTTTATGACATCTTCAA
Source organism: Ruminococcus sp. UBA5884 (assembly GCA_002431975.1). Classification (GTDB taxonomy): domain Bacteria; phylum Bacillota; class Clostridia; order Oscillospirales; family Ruminococcaceae; genus UBA5884. The sequence goes on along the minus strand of DJFA01000079.1, from coordinate 4,605 downwards.
GATTTTTTCTGTAGTCCTCAAGTTCAAGTATTCTTGCAATTCTGCCGAGCATAATTTTTTTGATATATGGCTTGCTGATATAGTCGGCAGCACCTTTTTCAATACATTCTATTTCAGTTTCCTTTGAGGAGCTGTCGCTGAGTATCATTATGGGAGTCTTGCTGAGAGAAGGGATACTGTGAATCTGCTGCATGAGTTCGATACCGTTTATATCGGGAAGATGCAGGTCTATAAGTATAAGGTCAGGCAGAACTTTTATCAGGTATCTCATAGTTTCAGAACCTGACATAGTCCAGTCTGTTATATAGTCAGCAGAAAGCGTCTGTCTGGCAATAGTGAGATTGACCTTGCTGCTGTCAGCGATAAGAATTCTTTTCATATTAGGATTTTTCCCCTTCCGCCATGGCAGAGGCAAGATTCTTGACATCCTGATAACGGCAGTCATTCATCATTTCCACTGCTCTTTTAATAACACATTTTTTAATCCAGTCAATATCATCTGATTCAAGGAGCTTATTGAGTTCTGCTCCGGCAGATGAAGCGTCAAAATTATCAATGAAATCAGCAATTTTTATAAGTGAAATTCCTGTCTGATTATATCCTGAAAGAGTATTTTCAGAAGAACCATTTTTAAGTCTTCCTTCAGAAATCAGTATATTTTTAATATCCGAAAGAGTTTTTGCATATTTCTTGATAAGAATATTGAAATTGCGTCTTATAAATTCAAAATCATCATGGCGGCAGGCATATTCATGTGCATTTACGATTTTTGCAAGGGAAGAAGCTCCGATATTTACGGAAATTGATTTAAGAGCATGAATTTCCGTTGCATACTGCCTGTAATTTCCGCTGTGTATGCATTCTTCAATGCATGCTATGCGTTCATATCCGTCATTATATATAACATTGAGGATATCAAGATATTCGTCCTTGTTGTCAGAAAAGAAAATCATTCCTTTTCTTATATCTATAATATTTTTTGACGGTTCGGAATAATCTTTTTTTTCAGACGGAAAAGGAACTGTTTCATCTGAATATATTCCTGTGCTGTCGAATTTATGGTTGATTATATTTTCAGCTGTTTCATCGCCTGTAGGGGTATATTTGTCAATTTTCTGCTTTATTTCAACAGTAAAAATACTTTTCTGACCGTAAACGCTTTCAACGCTGATTTTTCCGCCCATAAGTTTTACAAGTCTTGCGGCAGCGTCAAGGCTTATTTTTGTATATTCTGAAACATCATCACGGTGATTTGCATTTGCATCAAAGAGGTTTTCTATATATTCGGGATTTATGCCTTTTCCGGTATCCTCGATTCTGAAAATCAGAACTGTATCATTGATATCACCGTTCCAGTCTATTGAACAGCTTATATTTCCGCTGCTGGTAAATCTCACAGAATTTGATATAAAGCTGAGAAGTATCTGCTGTATTTTGCAGATATCGCCGGTGAGTATTTCAGGAACTGTCGGATTTACTGAAAGATTAAGCTCAACGGACTTGTCTGAAAGCTGGGTCTGTATAATTGTATATATATTGTTTATAAGAGAATAGATGCTGTAATTCTGTTCATTGATTTTAAGAGAGCCGGAGTTTATCTGTGAGCATTCAAACATATCGCTTGCTATATTTCTGATAAACTTACCGATATTCCGTATATTTTCGGCATTGGTTCTCTGTTCTATATCGAGTTCGCCTTCAAGCATACTGCTGCTTAAACTGATTACTGTATCAAGAGGTGTCTGGATTCCTCCGGCAAGGTTAAGCAGAAGTATATTATCAGAGCCGCTGCTGTTTTCATGGCTTTTTTCTGCAATATCGGATTTAATCATCTGATTGCACCTCCAAATTTGTATATAATCTTTGCAATATATATTAATTATAACATATAATTATCAGATAATCAAGGATTTTTATACAATATACTAAAAAATAAAGAACATCTGGTAATAATCAGATGTTCTTTTATATATTTTATCAGATATAAAAAGAATTACTTTTTCTTTCTTGTATTCTTCTTTGCCGGAGCTGAAACAGTTGTCTTTGCAGCAGTTTTCTTTGCTTCAGTCTTTACAGCAGCGGCAGCAACAGTTTCCTTTTCTTTTTCAGGTTTTTTTGCCGGTTCAGCTGCAACAGGTTCAGCAGTTTTTGTTTTATTTTCAGCCTTGAGAATTTTTTCAAATTCAAGAGCCTTTACCTTGTCACCATGAGCCTTGAGTTTTCCTGTCATGAATGCTGAAACAGGCTTGATTTTTCCGTCAGCGATATCAATGAGAACCTTTGAATCAAGTTCAAATATTACATCTCTGTCATAATACTCATAAGGTTCGATTGAAAGCACATTGTTTTTCACTGCAACATAGAATGCACCTTCACCCTCGCCTCTTACATTGAACTGATAAGCAGCGTCAGATTTGAAATCACTGACATCTTTATCAATAAACTTTTCTCTTATGTATGCAAATAATTCATGATAAGTCATAGCAGTTATACTCCTTTTTGTTTTTTGATTTCTAATGATTATTATAACGATTTAATTTGATTATGTCAATAAAGTTAATTTATTATTTCACAAAGATTTGAGAATGTTATAATTATTGAGTGCTTTTCATGGCTTTTTTTGTATAACTTGAACTCATATGCAATTGCATTGTGACTTAAACGTCATATATATAATTGTATATGTGATGCTTGACATATAACTTTATAAGTGTTATAATCATTAATAACGCCAATTCGATAAATTGTTTATGTAGAGGCGACCATCGGTCGCCCGCCTGAAATTCCGGTGAA
>DJFA01000079.1:0-1773 GCA_002431975.1 Ruminococcus sp. UBA5884 | reverse complement strand
CCAATGGTCGCCCCTACAAAATGTAAAAAAATCCCTTATTTTTAATCATAAAATTTTGTTGTTGAATTAGCGTTTAATACATTAAAAAGCTGTGAAAAGAACAAGTAACTGATTTTCTGACGCTTCAAAGAGAGCTTTTGGCTGGTGTGAAAAAGCAGCGTGATTTCAGCGAATACATCTTTGAGCTTATTTTCTGAAATTCTTAAAAGAGTAGGAAAATACGGGTACGCCCGTTAAAGCGTCAAAGGCTGCTGACTGAATACAGCAGTAAACTGAGGTGGTACCACGATTGATTCGTCCTCTGACAAGCATTTGCCTGTCAGGGGATTTTTTATAATAGGTGAATTGCAATGCTTGAAATAAAAAAAATAATAATGATGATTTGTGCCGCTGTACTGGCAAGCCCTGTCAGCACCATGTCACACGCTGAAAAATACACTTCATCAGATGCTCTTGATATTCTTAATTATATTGTCAGTTCATCTGAATACAATGAAAAATATGATGCAAATCTTGACCTTGATGTCAATTCAGAAGATGCTCTTGATATTCTTCAGTGTGTATGCAGATTAAAAGATTCTCCCATACCTGAAAGAACTGATATATTCAGCAGCTTTTATCCTCAGGCACAGGAAATACTTGATAAAATGACTCTTGAGGAAAAGGTAGGACAGCTGTTTCTGCTTGGCGTTGATAAAAATAATCCCGAAGCAGCAATAAAAAAATATCAGCCCGGCGGAATAGTGCTTTTTTCCTATAATTTTGAAGACAATACTGTTTCTTCACAGCAGAACAAGATAAAATCATATCAGCTTTTATCAAAATATCCTATGATTATTTCCACTGATGAAGAAGGAGGAAGCGTTGTAAGAATAAGCTGTCATCAGGCTTTCAGAAATACTCCTTTTCTTTCTCCTCAACAGGTCTATGCACAGTCCGGTTATGACGGCATATACAATGACACTGTTGAAAAAGCAGAGTTGCTGCTCAGTCTTGGAATCAATACAAATTTAGCTCCTGTAGCAGATATATGCACAGACAGCAACAGCTATATCTATTCAAGAACTTTCGGAAAACCCGCAGAGGAAACCGCTGATTTCATAGAAATATCAGTAAATGCCTATAACAGTTCAGGTCTTGGCTGTACTCTTAAACATTTTCCCGGATACGGAGATAATCTCAATACTCATAACACTGTATCATACGACAGCAGAAGCAAGGATTATTTTTTCAAAAATGATTTGAGAGTTTTCAAAAGAGGCATTGATGCCGGTGCACCGGTTATAATGGTGAATCATAACATTGTTTCATGCTTTGACAATGAAAATCCTGCCTCGCTTTCTCCTGAAGTTCACAGAATATTAAAAGATGTCCTCGGATTTTCAGGAATAATCGTCACAGATTCTCTTGATATGGGTGCGGCTGCTGATATTCCTGATTCATATATAAAGGCTCTTGATGCCGGAAATGATATGATTGCAACCTGTGACCCTGACGGTTATCAGGAAGTTTTAAATGCTGTCAATAACGGACTGATTACAGAAGAACGCATAGATTACAGTGTAAGGAAAATCCTTGCATATAAACTGTGCTGCAATATAATAAAATAAAAAAACGGAGGTTTATTATGACTCTTTTTGAAGAACTCAAACGCAGAGGTCTTATCGCTCAGGTAACTGACGAGGAACAGATTTCAAAAATGATTAATGAAGGAAAAGCTGTATTCTATATAGGCTTTGACCCGACAGCTGACAGCCTTCATGTAGGCCATTT
>DJFA01000116.1 GCA_002431975.1 Ruminococcus sp. UBA5884 | reverse complement strand
AAATGAATGAAAAAGAATTTAATCTGATTGATGAACCATGGATTCGTGTTATGGAAAATGACTGCGAAATCAAAGAGGTTTCTCTTATGGACGCAATTGTAAATGCCCACAGATACAAGGCTCTGGGGGGTGAAATTCCCACACAGGATATTGCAGTAATGAGAGTTATACTTGCTGTTTTGCATACTGTTTTTTCAAGATATGATGAAAACGGCGAACAGTCAGAACTTGATGAAGATGAATATGAAGCAGAAAGCCGCTGGAAAGCCTTATGGGAAAAAGGCTGTTTCCCTGAAAATGCTGTAAGGGAATATCTTGAAGAATGGCATGAGCGTTTCTGGCTGTTTCATTCGGAAAGACCGTTTTTTCAGGTTGCAGGCATGAAAAGTGGTACTGATTATTATTCTTCAAAACTTAATGGTGAAGTATCAGAAAGCAGCAATAAAATAAGAATATTTTCAGCATATTCAGGAAAGGCAAAAAATGAGCTTACATATTCACAGGCGGCAAGATGGCTTTTATATCTGAATGCCTATGATGATACATCTTCAAAGCCTACAAAAGAGGGAAAGGCTAAAGCAGGAGGAAAACTGCCGTCTGTAGGAGCAGGCTGGCTCGGAAAACTCGGACTTATTTTCAATGTTGGAAATAATCTGTTTGAAACATTGATGCTTAATCTTGTTGCTGTAAATGGCAGTGATATTCAGGTTAATCAGAATCCATTATGGGAGCATGAAGAAATATCATCAGATGAACGTACTGAAATACCTTTTCAGGATAATCTTGCAGAATTATATACAATGCAGTCACGCAGAATATCTCTGATAAGAAGGGGAAGTGCTGTTGTAGGCTATAAACTTATAGGCGGTGACTTTTTTCAGAAAGAAAATGCTTTTTTTGAGCCTATGACTGTATGGCGTAAGTCCAAGGAGATTGAAGGACAATATACACCTAAAAGACATGATTCTTCAAGACAAATGTGGCGTGATTTTTCTGTATTGTATAATAGTGAAGAAAATCACTGTGCAGGCGTTATAAACTGGTATAAGCAGTATATATGCGGAGATAAACTTATAGATGACAAGTATATACTTAAAACTCAGATAGTATCAGTTGAATATGGTGATAAAGATTTCTTTGTAAAGAATGTATTTTCAGATTCGCTTGCTATCCATTCAGAAATTTTATCTGAACTGGGCAAAGGTTGGATAGATAATATAGAAAATGAAATAAAAAAATGTGATGATGCGGCATATGCAATTTCATTGTTTGCCGGAGAGCTGTATCTTGCTTCAGGCGGCAAAAAAGAAGACAAGACATATAAACAGATACAGCAGGACGCAAAAACAAAACTTTATTACAATTTTGATATGCCTTTCAGAAACTGGCTTTATAGCATAGACCCTGGTAAAGACGACAAACAGGATAAAATTTCAGAATGGCATAAATCTGCAAGACAAATTGCTTACAGATGTATGCATGAATTTGCTGACAATGCCCCGGAAACAGCTTTGACAGGAAAACGCTTTGATAACAAGCTTTATTCATTGCCAAAAGCAATCAATATATTCAGAGGCATGATAAATAAAATCTATAAAAAAGAAGGTGATAAGAATGGAAAGTAAGTCAGAAATGATAGTCAGTCATATGATGAAATGCATAACATCACTGATTGCCATTAAAGACACAGGCAGAGGAAAAGCTATGCTTGCAAAACTCAGGAGAGGTATAGGAAAAACTCCGGGTGAACTTCCTGAATTGTGGGGCGTGTTCCTTAATGAAATGCCTGAACAGCTCCTTGGAAAAAATGGTGTTCCGAGCAGAGCAGAATGGGCAGTATATCTGTCGCTTACAATGTTTGCACTTCATCAGCAGGGAAATGCAGAAGTTGTTCATGTTAAAAATATAAGCCTTGGAGATGCCGCAAGAATGCTTGCCTTTAAGTATGCTGATGACGGACGTGAACGTGTAATCCGCAGATTTGCTCCTGTTATTACTGCAAAGGATATGCCGGAATTTGCACATTATCTCAGAAGTATGATTCAGCTTTTCAAATCAGAAGGTATAGGGCTTGATTATGTTAAGCTTGCAAAGGATATCTATTATTTCCAGTCGGACAGAAAAAAAGTCCAGCTCAGCTGGGGAGAAAGTTTTTATTATGAAAAAGGGGAGAAATAATTATGAGTATATATATTGATTTTCATGTTTTGCAGACAGTTCCTCCGAGCTGTGTTAACCGTGACGATACAGGAAGCCCTAAAACAGCCATATACGGCGGTGCAGTAAGAGCAAGAGTATCATCTCAGGCATGGAAGCATGTAATGCGTGAAAGCTTTAAGAACTTGTTCAAAGATGAGGACATTGGCTGCCGTACTAAATTTGTTGCTGAAATGGTGGAAGATGAAATGCTTGCCTCAGACAGCTCACTTGATAAGACTGAATGCCATAAAAAAGCAGTTGAAGCACTCAACATGGCAGGGCTGACCGTAAAATCTGCTAAAAAAGGCGAAACTGAAAAAGCAGATGCATTGTTTTTTATGAGTAAAAAACAGGCAAAGGCAATAGCTGAATATGCTATTGAACTTAATCTTAAAGATAAAAAGGAAGCAGAAAAGGTACTTAAAAATGCTCTTAAAGAAAATCCGTCAGTTGATATAGCTCTTTTCGGAAGAATGGCAGCAAATGACCCTACTCTTAACTATGACGCATCAGCACAGGTAGCACATGCAATTTCAACTCATGCCGTTGAGAATGAATATGACTATTTTACAGCAGTTGATGATATGCAGAAAGATGACAATGCAGGTGCCGGCCATCTTGGTACAGTTGAATTTAATTCATCAACTCTTTACAGATATGCAACAGTCAATGTATCTGAACTGTCAGAAACTATTGGTGCTGAAAATGCAGCTGAAACAGTAAAGAATTTTGCAGATGCATTTGTATATTCAATGCCTACAGGAAAATCAAATTCCTTTGCAAACCGCACTATGCCTGATTCAGTCTATATTACAGTAAGAAAAGACCAGCCTGTAAACCTCTGCGGAGCATTTGAAGCTCCTGTAAAAAAATCTGACAGGGGATATGCTTCTGAATCAGAAAAGAAACTTGAAGAATATGCAGAAACAGTATACAGAAAATTTGCTGCTGAACCTGAAAAAGCATTCTGCACAGAGGGTTGTTTTGATAAAATTGCAGAAACTCTGTCATTGCCTGAAATGTTGTCAGAACTTGAAAAGACTGTTAATGATATGATTAATGAGGTGTGATAGATGGCAACGCTGTTACTCAGACTTGCTGCACCATTGCAGGCATGGGGCAGCAGTTCAAAATTCAATATCCGTACGACAGAACGTGAACCCACAAAAAGCGGCGTTATCGGAATGATAGCTGCGGCTCTCGGAATAAAAAGAAATGATGATTCAAAAGAACTTGAAAAACTTGCAAAGCTTAAATTCGGAGTCCGTGTGGAAAGGGAAGGGAAGCTCATCAAGGATTTTCAGATGGTTTATACAGGAAAACTCAGTGATTCAGAAAGACGGCATAACAAGTCCGATTCAGCAAATATGCATATAACAGAAAGATATTATCTTTCTGATGCAGTATTTCTTGCAGCTCTTGAATCTGATGATATAAGTTTTCTTGAAAGAATATCAAAGGCTGTTCAGAATCCGGTGTTTCCGCTGTTTCTTGGCAGACGTTCATGTCCGCCGGTTCTGCCTGTTTTTATGGGAATACGTGAGAACGATATGTTAACAGTTCTTGAAAATGAAGAATCTTTTGATAAAAAAACTGATTTGAATAAACGCATTGTATATGATACATACAGTGATGGTGCTGTTATTCAGGACGTTCCAATATCATTTTCACAGCTTCACAGGCAGTATGGCTGTCGTATGAAAAAAGAGATATCTATAAATGAACATGACCCTTTTGAAGAATTGTGAGGTGCAGAATGTATCTGTCAAGAATAAAACTTAATACTTCAAAAACAAAAACAATGCAGGCTCTTGCTGCTCCGAGCATTTTTCACGGAGCACTGGAAACCTGCGAAAAAGACGGAAGAACACGCAAATTATGGAGAATTGACTCACTCAGAGGTGAGGACTATGTTCTTATTTTAAGCGAAAAAAATCTGGATTTGTCAGGTATGGCGGTGCAGTTCGGATATGATAGTTCATTTGAAACAAAGGAATATGACAAGTTTCTTGAAAATATTTCAAACGGCAGCAAATGGTATTTCAGACTTAAAGCAAATCCGGTTGTTCAGAAATTTGACCCTCAGAAAAAAAGAAACAGGATTTTTCCACATATAACAACTGAATATCAGCAACAATGGCTTGAAAAACAATCCCATAAATATGGATTTTCTCTTGAAAATGAAAAATGGCTTGTAACCGGTTCAAAATGGTATGATTTCAGAAAAAATATGGATTCCAATATGAAAGTAAAGCTTCTTGCAGTAACTTATGAGGGAATACTTACCGTTACAGATGCAGACGCTCTGAGAAATGCACTTGTAAACGGAATAGGCAGGGAAAAAGCCTATGGTATGGGACTTATGACTCTTGCAGGAATAAAAAATGACTGAACATAATGGAATGGATAAGCCTTCACTTACTGAACTACCCGTTATAAGCGACAGAATGACCTTTCTGTATCTTGAACACTGCCGCATAAGCCGTGAGGACAGTGCGGTAACCGTAAAAGATATGGATGGCACTGTATATATTCCGGCTGCCTCGGTAACTGTTATGCTGCTTGGACCGGGAACTGAAATCACTCACAGGGCAATGGAACTTATCGGCAATTCCGGCGTAAGCGTTATATGGGTCGGCGAACATGGAGTCAGATATTATGCCCATGGCAGAGCACTCAATTCTCATGCTTCACTCCTTGCAAAACAGGCAAGACTTGTTTCAAATACAAGGTCACATCTCGGAGTTGTCAGAAAAATGTATGAACTGCGTTTTGAAAATGAAGATACATCAGGTCTTACACTTCAGCAGCTCAGAGGACGTGAAGGCTCAAGAATGAGAAAAATATATCGTGAACAGGCAAGACTCAATAATGTAGAATGGCATGGCAGAGATTATGACAGTAACAATTTTTCAGCATCAACGCCTGTTAATCAGGCATTGTCATCAGGAAATATATGCCTTTACGGACTCGCCGCCGCTGTAATTGCAGCACTCGGCTGTTCAGCCGGTCTCGGATTTATCCATGTGGGACATGAACTTTCCTTTGCCTATGATATTGCAGATTTGTATAAAGCCGAAACAACTATACCTCTTGCCTTTGAACTCGCAGGAAAGGAGGTGCCTGATATTGCAAATGTCATAAGACGACAGATGAGAGATGTTTTCGTAAAAACTCATCTTCTTGAAAAAATGGTCAGGGATATTAAATATCTCCTTGATGATGACGATAACAGCGATATGCCGGAAATTGCCCTTTGGGATAATCATCAGGATTTTGTTAAATCCGGCGTTTCTTATGGCATGAGCAATAATCAGTTATGATAGTAGTAAGTATGACAAAATGTCCGCCTAAATTAAGAGGCGATTTGTCAAAATGGCTGCTTGAAATAAATACAGGCGTTTATGTCGGAAAAGTAAGTGCAAGAGTAAGAGAGGCTTTATGGCAGCGTATATGCGAAAATATATCCGATGGTCAGGCAACAATGGTCTTTTCTGCTCAGAATGAACAGCATATGGACTTCTATGTGCATAATAACAAATCATTGATGCCTGTCGATTTCGATGGAATAAAACTTATCAAGCACCTTAACAAAACTCAGTTCCAGTCGGATTCAACTCCCGGTTGCAGTAATGTATCAGGAAAATTAATCGGAAAAAGACGCAGAAATTCTGTCAGCCAGAATTCATACGTTCTTCTGGATATCGAAACAACCGGTCTTTCAGCAGAAAATAACGAAATTATTGAAATAGGAATAGTTGATGTAAGCAAAGGCAGAATATCATCTGAAAAAAACTGGCTTGTTAAAATTCAGAAAAATATTCCCACCGAAATACAGAAGCTTACAGGAATAACTGATAATATGCTTCAGGAACAGGGTTTTATGCTCTGTGATGTACTGTCGGAATTGTTTGAAATAATAGACGGAAGAACTGTACTTATGTATAATGCGGCATTTGACCTTGAGTTTCTGGAGCATAATGCTAAAAAATGTGAAATAGAATTTCCCTATATACATATAAATGATGTTTTTATAACAGCTAAAAGTATGTTGAAGGGTCTTGATAATTATAAACTTGAAACTGTTTCCTTATATCTCGGTGCAGAAAACAGACAATCCCACAGAGCTTTGCAAGATTGTCACCTTTTAAAGAATGTGTATGAAAAACTAAATAAATTTTGATAACCGTTATTCATTAAACGGCTGTTTTTCAAGCTTCTTTTAGTCTTTTCCCCGCGTGTGCGGGGGTGATCCCAGACCCAAAATCATATATGAGTGACGGGGCAGCTTTTCCCCGCGTGTGCGGGGGTGATCCTCCAGATAGTCGCGGTCGGGATTGTCGGCATAGCTTTTCCCCGCGTGTGCGGGGGTGATCCA
>DJFA01000069.1:2666-5219 GCA_002431975.1 Ruminococcus sp. UBA5884 | reverse complement strand
GAAAATAATCATCAAATTGGCGTTATATTATATATTCTATGGGGCATATCCGGAATTTATATCAGTCGCTGCTTTTCTTGCTGTCAAATATATCCGCTATCTTGTCAACAACTTCCGGAATTGTATTGATAATAGCATTTTCCTTTTCAGCATTTACAGACATCTGGAGCAGCTTTACATCTCCGTCCCTTTTGATTACGATAAATGCAAGAGGCTGTATTGAAACTCCTGCACCGGTTGCTCCGCCGAAAAGCTCCTTTTCATTCTTTGCCGGAATATCAGAACCGCCTGAACCAAATCCGAATGAAACCTTTGAAACCGGTATTATATGTGTTCCGTCCGGAAAATCAATCGGGTCGCCTATAATTGTATTTACATCAATCATCTGCTTTATTCCGTCAATTGAATTCTTCATTGTTTCACTGAGTTTGTTTTCGCTCATTTTTCATTCTCCTCAATACATATTTTATAATAATATTCAGTACTGTTTTCAAGCCTGTACCGAATTTCATTTTAAGGCTGAAGCTGAAATCATATATATTTCCGCCTGATTTATTAAATTCAAGTCCCACAGAAACACTTTTTATCGTTGTTCTGAAAAGAGAACTCACTATTCCCACAACAGTATATACAGCTCCGCTGAGTATTCCATAATTCACGGCACAGACTGCTGCATCTTCATTTCTGCTGACAAATGAGATATAAATATCCTTTACTGATATTTTTGAGGCTGATTTTTTAATATCATCAGCACTGCATTCAATTATATCCTTTATCATTGCGATATTTTCAGCAAGCTTTTCATCTTTTTCAGCAGATGAATCCGGTTTATTACTCTTTTCAGCGGTTTTCCTTTTTCTGCGTGACGACTTTTTTTTAAGCGGAAAAATCTTAAAAAACAGATATTTCACCTTATATTCAAGCTTTCCGCCTATATAGCTTATATCAACAACAACTGATATATTCACAATTACTGCAATCAGAAACAGTACCGAAAATATTATTACAAGTGCTGTCATTCATTAATATCTCCCTGCATTTCAGGCTTTATGTTCTCAACGGACGGCAGTTCATCAACTGATGATATGCCGAAACTTCTTAAAAACAGCTCCGTTGTTTTGTATGCAACGGGTTTTCCGGGGATTTCAAGCCGTCCTGCCTCACATATAAGACCTTTCTGCACAAGATTGTTTACAACTGATGAACTGTCAGTACCTCTTACGCTTTCAACAAAATTCTTTGTAACAGGCTGATTATATGCGATTACTGCAAGAGTTTCCATTGCTGCCTGAGATATCGGCGTATTATTTCTTGTATCCATTGCAAGCTTTATATTTTTTGAATATTCTTTTCTTGTACATAGCTGATAACTGCCGTCAAGCTTTAAAATCCGGAGTGAACTTCCTGTCTGTTCATATCTGTCATTGAGCATTGCTATTATTTTCGGAATAGTCTGTCTGTCAACTCCTGAAGCTATGGCAAGTTTTCCAGCCTCCACAGGCTCACCGTATGCGAAAAGAACAGCTTCTGCCGCCGATATATTCTCATTGAATCCCATATATGTTCACCTCCTGCGATTAAAGCTGATTTCTGAATTGTCATCATTAAGTGTTATGCGTCCGGATTTTGTAAGTTCAAGCACTGCTAAAAATGTAGCTACTCTTTCGGAACGGTCTTTCATTCCGTCATAAAGCGATGACATTTCAACAGTTTCATGTGCGTAAAGTTTTCTTAATATAAACACTACCTTTGACATTACAGAAACCATTTTGCCTTTTACAATGGTTTTAAGCTTTTCGTTTACCTTTGATTCTTTTTTTACGGCTCTGATATTCTTCACCATAACAGAAAGCAGTGCCTTTGAAAGCTCGGAAGGGTCATGCTTTACGCTGTATTCGTCATCTGACTGATATTTTATCTGCGGAGATGAGAATATATCATATCCGATAAAGAGTTCTTTAAGTTTCTGAGCTGTTTTTCTGCATTGTGAATACTCTATAAGTGTACCCTGAAGTTCTTTTTTTATTTCCTCCGCCTCTTGTTTGTCGGGAAGCAGCGACATGGTTTTTATATATATAAGTCTTGCAGCCATTTCAAGAAATTCCCCTGCAATCTCCATATCGCATGATGCGGCATTGTTTATATATTCAAGATACTGTTCAAGAAGCTTTGATATTTCTATATCGTTTATATTAAGCTTATGCTTTGATATCAGATGAAGCAGAAGGTCAAGAGGCCCTTCAAAATTATCAAGCTTAAAAGAGATTTTCTCCATTTCTCCTCCGGATTAAGCAAATATTATATCTATATAGCCAGTAAGAAAATCCATAATATTCAGAACTCTTATCTGAAGCCAGTTAAGAGGAGTATCAAGCACTCCTGAATATACAACTGCTATAAGTGCTATGAATATATATTTCTCATACTGCATTATCTTGAAATATGTCTGCTCCTTCATGAAAAGAGTTGCTATTCTTGAGCCGTCCAAAGGAGGTATCGGCAGAAGATTGAATACTGCAAGTCCTACATTAAGCAGAACCATATATGCAAATA
>DJFA01000069.1:0-2458 GCA_002431975.1 Ruminococcus sp. UBA5884 | reverse complement strand
CCTACAAGTATCATGCATATTGCTCCCATTATATCAATATGAGCCTTCGGATTAAGTGTGAGTCTTCCCTCATATCTTGCAGTATGGTCGCCAAGCTTGTCCGCTGCATATGCATGTGCAAATTCATGAACAGGAAATGCCATGAAAAGCACAAGAAGATTTATAAGAAGCTCCAGTATTTTTTCTGCTGCACCTGACATATTGAATTTACCGCCTTTCTTTGTTCTTTTTTAAGTATATAATATGAACCGGCTGATTCTTTCCGGACTCATATATATACATTCTATTTTACTGTAAATCCATTAAAATTGCAAGCTTTTTATCTGCACTCCGTACAAATAAAAAAAATTATCAAAAAACTATTGCTTTTTTCTTTTTATTATGATAAAATAAGTATATTGACTTTTTATGTATTGAAAAGGAGGTGCAGCCCACAATGGCAAAGTGCGAAGTTTGCGGCAAGGGTGTTACTTTCGGAATTAAAGTTTCCCACTCACACAGAAGATCCAACAGAACATGGAAGCCAAATGTAAAGCGTGTTAAGGCTATCGTTAAGGGTACTCCTTGCCACATTTATGTTTGCTCAAGATGCTTGCGTTCAAATAAGGTTACAAGAGCTAACTGATTCTAAATGCTATCAGGCTTTTTAAAAGCAGCAGATTAATTTTTAATCTGCTGCTTTCCTTTTATTTGTTGACTTTTCTGCCGTTTGATGTTATAATAATTAGCAAAGGCAAACTCTTTTATAAAAACAACAATGCAAGGAGTAATGTATTTATGATAAAAGCCATTGGTTCACATATCAACCTCATAAACAGTGAATATTATTCCTATGTTGAGGACCTTATAAATGATGAAGTCGTTCTTCAGATGAAAAATTATATACAGCATGGAACTACTACCTGTTTTCAGCACTGTGTGAACGTTTCATATTATAATTATCTGCTCTGTAAATTTTTCAGACTCAACTGCCGTGATGCCGCAAGAGCCGGTCTGCTTCATGACCTTTTTCTTTATGACTGGCATACCGAAAAACATCCGACTCACGGATTTACTCATCCGGCGGCAGCTCTTGCAAATGCAAAACGATATTTTGAACTCACTGACCGTGAAAGCGATATAATTGAAAAGCATATGTTTCCTCTTACACCAAAACTTCCGAGATATAAGGAAACTGTTGTAATAATTCTCGTGGACAAGTACTGCGGACTTATCGAAACCTGTGAATCAAGAATTGCTGTAATGCTTTCAATTCCAAGAAAAATAAAAACTTCAAGACAGAATAAAAAAGGCAGTGTAAATTAAAAAAACACTGCCCTTTTTCACTATCCGCTTGATGGGAATTGAACCCATGCATATACGGTCGGAGCGTAACGCTCTATCCACTGAGCTACAAGCGGTTACCTGTCTATTATAACAGATTGATTTAAAAAAATCAATACAGAATTTTCTCTGCATACCCGATTATTCCGGCAGCATTTCTGATTTTATCTCCTGAAATTCCATAAAGCATATATATTATTTTATCATCTGAAAAATCTTCCGGCATAATATCAAATTCAAGCTTTCTGTCAAGGATTTCAAGACTTGTATGATGAATATCTCCGGATATGCTTACCATTTCTATATGTTTGCTGTTCATTGTATTGTATGATACCTTATAAACCTGCATACAACCCAGTACAAGCAGATTTATCAGTATAAAAAGAGTAAATGCACATATATTTTTTTTCATATATATTCTCCTTGTTTAAATAAATATGATTTTTTATCCTGTAGGGGCGAACTGTGTTCGCCCGCTTCAATTTACCAGAATTTCGGACGGGCGAACACAGTTCGCCCCTACAAAAATAATTCATCGAATTTGCGTTAAATAATATGCAAATTCGTATTATTTAACTTTCTTTTTAATTACAAATACAATAACTGCAATAATTATTATCACGAACGCTGATATCAGAACTACAGGCAATAATATTTTATTGTTATTTTTTTCTGATTGTCTGACAGTCTGAACTGCTTTTTCCTCTGTATCAGTAATTTTTTCAATGGATTCTGTGGATTCTGATGATATTTCAGACTCTGAAACAGCACCTGTTACCTCATTTTTTTCTGAATCTGAAACATAAACGGATTGTTTTTCTGATTTTGAAACAGATGTTTCTGATAAAGCCGTGGAAACAACTGATGTTTCAGACTGAACAGCAGTTGTTGTTTCTGCAAAAGCCTCTGTCTGCGGAACATTTTCAGAACTGACAGGCGGCTGAGTTTCAGCAGCAGTTTCCGCCTGAGTCTGAGGAGGTTCAGTTTCAGAATAAGGTTTTTCAAGTACTGTCAGAGCATCAAAAAATTCACGATGGTCAACTATTATAGCCTTATGGTCTTTAGAAATATTTTCCAGTGATATATCACGGTAAGTGGTTCTGACAGAGCCTCCATAGCGAAATTCGCTGTTTTC
>DJFA01000107.1:20417-25544 GCA_002431975.1 Ruminococcus sp. UBA5884 | reverse complement strand
CTGAGTAATAATAATTTGTATAGTCCTTTGTTGTTGATGAATCTATCTTATTATTATCATTATCAAACATATTGCCGTCTGTATCTGTTTTGGCGGCTTTTTTGAATTCTGTTCCGTTTCTTGAGATTTCAGTATTTGTAAGATAAACAGTGTCACTGTCAGGAACTATCTTTATCAATGCTCCTTCAAGTTCTGTACCGCCCATATCCTTTTTGCTGACATTTACAACTGCTTTATTCATAATAGTCATGCTGTCAGCAGTAACATTATAAACTGCCTTATCATTGCCGCTGTATTTGATATAGCAATTTTCCACTTCAAATTTAACACTTATGCCCTTATAATTATTATAAGCTTTTTCAGCAAGAGTGTATGTTCCATCAGGGAGTCCGGTAATTTTAACACCGTTCTTATCATCTGAAGTAGTCCATGTAATTGGATTTGCAGCTGTGTCATTAATTTTTACATTGCTTAAACCTATACTGATGTCCTCTGTAGTTATAGTAAACTCTGCACCTGCAAGAGGTTTACCTGTTACATCAATCTTTTTGAAATAAATTTCTGATTCATCGCTGTTTTTGTTGGAAATTGTTACATTGCCGTCAATTGTTCCGTCAAGGTATACCATATTTCCGTTTTCATAGCTTACGACATAGTTATTGCCATTGATTTCAACTATATCTCCATCATCAAGGATTGTATCGCCATTGATTTCAAATACATAATATTCACCTTTAGCGAGGTCTTCTGCCTTGAATGATACTGAAGCTGAATATGTTCCGTCTGAATTATTTTTAAAGTCAGCTACTTTAACATCAGCTGTAACAGTTTCTTTTAATTGATACTCACCGTTTTCAGAATTAATAGTATATATTCCAAAGTTAATAGTCATATCTTTTGTTGGCTGTGCAGCTGATATAATATTTTTATTTATTATGATACCTGTTTTTCTTGATGTATCAGTGTTTGTAACAGAAACATACTGTTCTGAATCATCAGCAAATGAAACAGTATTGTTTTCGTATGTTACAGTGAATGTTCTTTCTATCGGATTTTCTGAATTATTCAGATAAACGAATTGTGTAAATGTACTGTCATAACGGTTGCCGTCTTTATCACATTCAGCAATATAATATGTTTTTGAGCTGTCAAGATATGTGAAAACTGCTTCTGTTTCAGATGTGAATGATTTAACTATATCTGTTTTTGTGGCTGTTTCAGAATCATAAAGTCCGACATAGAATACCTGTGAAGCTTTGACATCATCTGATAAAAGAATCTTGTTTACAGTTATCTGATAATTAACCTGTTTTGTATTTGTTACAGTGAACTCTTCACCGGCTTTAACACCATCAGAACCTGTATTGTTAACCAGATATTTTTCACCGTTCTGAGAACCTGTGTATAAT
Source organism: Ruminococcus sp. UBA5884 (assembly GCA_002431975.1). Classification (GTDB taxonomy): domain Bacteria; phylum Bacillota; class Clostridia; order Oscillospirales; family Ruminococcaceae; genus UBA5884. The sequence goes on along the minus strand of DJFA01000107.1, from coordinate 24,135 downwards.
GTCTGAACGCCTTTTTCGAGAGTATCAACGATAACTCCGTTTTCATTTGTTTCAAATACATAGAATGTACTGTTGTTAGGAATATCCGAGAATGTTACTTTTTCAGAGCCGTTGCCTTTAATTACAGCAGATTTTATTCCGGCATCTTCATATCTTATAAATTCATTGCCCTGTTTTGTAAACAGTCCGAACCAGAAAGTATCTGTTATGCCATCATCATTTCCCGCAACAGTTTTTGTAAAGCTGATACTGCCTGTTTCCTTGGTATTTGTAACATCAACAATATTTTCAGTTTTTGATGTGTCAATTGTATTACCTGTTGTGTATGAAGGTGAATAAACTGAATTTTGATTTGTCAGTATATCGCCTTTTTCTGTTGTTTCAAAGAGATAAATATTATCAGCCTGATTTACTTCTTTTATAGAAGCAAAATCAAGGTTGTCCATAGTTACATTGCCTGTAGTTGAATTTTCTGCAAGCTGAACTGATACCATATCGCTGATACGCTCATAAGAGCCGGTTGTTGTGCCGTCCTTAAAGAGTGCAAACCAGAATGTGCCACCCGTTGAATTTTCAACAGTCTTGTTTATAATTATCTTGTTTGCGGTTGCAGGTGTTTCAACCCATACACCGACTTTTGCAGGTTCAGCAACCATTACTGTATCGCCAAGGATTTCAGTATTCTGATATGCATATGCAAAGCTGTTCCATGCAATATTTGATATACCTGTTTTTTCAACGTATGAAGGAACAATGCCTTTAAATGTAATTACTACTGTTTCATTAGGTTTAACCTTTACAGAGCTGTCAATAAGAACTCTGAAATTGATTGCATTAGTGCTGTCAGATGTCCATGTCATAACATCATTTTTGCCTGACCAGTCACCTGAATATTCGTTGAGAACTGAAGTCTTGTCTGTTGAGAAAGATAACTGATATTTACTGCTTTCAATAGTGATATCTCCTACTTTTACAGATAATATTTCTGAGAACTGAACGCCGAATGCTGAATTTCTTTCATAACCTGATACAAGACCCTTGTCATTCACATAAGGCAGACGGTCGATAACTGTGAAGTTTTCAATTGAAACAGGAGAATTATTTGTTACATTTATAGTATATGTAACTTTTTCGCCCTGAACGCCCTGAACATAGTTATGAGTAGTATCACGGCTGTTTCCTGTATCTGTTTCAGGGTCTGTATGAGGAGTGCCATTATGACCCTGATTTGTATAGGTAATAGTTTTCCATGATTCTGTAGTAAGACCAACTATATTATAGTTTGCATAGTTATAGATTTTGTTATCCTGTTTGTTTCCGGCAATAACGTCTTCATCAGTAAAATTCTGATTAATTTCTGCATAACCGCTGTTTGTTATAACGCCTTCTAAATCTGTTTTGGAAACAGTTGAAAATTCAAGAACAAGGCATTTACCCGGAGCGAGTTTATAATTATCGCCTGTAAAGCTCCAAGTAACTGTATTTCCTGATTTGACAGGATTCGGAACATCAACTTTAGTTCCTGATTGTGTATTATATCCGCCATTTTCATTAAAATCGCATATCCATGCATTTACAGGATATCCGGTAACATCATCATATGAATAATTTGAAGGAAGAGTATCTGTAATGCTGTAATCTGAGAGGTCAGCTGTCTGACCGGCTGAACCGCCATTATAAACTATAGCCTGCCATATAAGAGTATCTCCGGCAGTTATAAGACCTTCTCCTGCATTATTAAGTACAGTATTGCTATCAAATTCCTGTCCTGCGAAAGATTTATAGGCTTTCTTTGCAAATCCCGGAGCAGGAGATATTTCCTTGATTGTTACATCAGCTGAAGGACTGTCATATTCATGCATTTCTTCCTTTTTAAATTCAGTACCATCTTTATAAATGATATTGACATCTTCAACTGTATTTTCATATTTTTCATTCTGTTTAAGGCTGTTTTCATCTTTTGCTTTAAGAGAATAGTGAATAGCAAGATAACCGCCACCGTTTTCAAATGTTTTCTTAAATGAATCATAATTTTCACTATTAAGTTCAATCTTAAATACAAGGTAACCATTTTCTTCGTTTATAGTTACTGTGGCTTTTCCACCATTCTGGTTTAATTTGCTATCTTCACTGGATTCAGTCAAAACAGGATTAACAGAAGTATCAAGCTCCATTCCATCTGGAATTTTATCCTTAAAAGTTATTTCTTTTATATATTTTTTAGTTAAATAACTACTTGAAAAACTTGCACCACTGAAAATGATAGTAAAAGGATAAGAATCGGTAAGGCTACCATTTACGGCACTTTTTGAAATGTTTATATAACCTTCAAGATTATTACCATATTTATCAAGATTGCCATTTATTTTAGTAACTTTTACATCATTATAATGTATTTCACTTACTGCTTTAAATTTTCCTAAATTATCCAACTTTTGAGCATCAAAACTTACTTCATTTTTATAATAAATATTATCTCTTGTCTGTTCCTGAGTTGTAATTTTCTTTAAAGGAACAATGTATTTGAAAATAACTGTTCCTTTTGGTGGAATTTTAACATTTTTAAATTTATAATTGAATTGATAACCTTTTTTATCATCATATGGTCTTGCAGCTGAGGTTACAGTATAACTTTTTTCAAAGCCATATTCTGAACCACTAACTACATTAATGACGATATCATTTTTGCTTGTATCATAGTAACCCCTGTATATATCATACATATAAAGTTCAGTAAGAGTATCATTTGAATTGTTGGTAAAGGTTACTTCATATTCAATTTCATTATCATAATAAGAAACATATTCCTTGTCTGTGTCGTCAGCATTTATTGCTCTTTTAGTAACTTTAAATTTATTCGGGTCATCTCCCGCATAGATTGTTACTTTATTTGAAGACACAGTTTTATTTCCGTATGTATATTTTGCAGTATTTTCAATATTGTTTTTTGCAGTACCTGAGATTGTACCTTTTATGGTTACAGTAACTGTTTCTCCTGCCGGAATGCTTGTAATAACAGTGCTGAACTTATTGTCTTTTGCAAGACTTGATGTTACATCTGTATCACCGACTTTAATTTCAGAAACTGTTATATCAGCCGGTATATCATCAGAAACTGTTACATTTTCTGCTGTTGCATTGCCGTCATTTTTAACTGTTATAGTATAAATGACATCAGGTGTTTCGCTTTTTATAAAGTTTGCAATACTTGAAGATTTATTAATGCTGAGATTTGGTTCGGGTGCTTTAGGAGTAAAAGTAACTTTGTCACTTGTTTTGTCGTTTGCGGAAGCAGTATTTTCAATATTTCCGGAAGCGTCAGCTGAAATAGTTCCCTCAATATTTATAGTTACTGAATCACCCGCAGGAATATTAACTGTTCCGCTGAGAGTATTTCCTGAAATAGAAACGCCGTCAACAGTTTCGACAATTTCAGGATTAGTGATAGCATCAGGTATAGTATCGCTTATCTTAACATCTGTAGCATCAATAGTTCCGTTGTTGCTTACTGTAATTGTATAGTGTGCTTTCTGGTTTGCAATTCCTGTATAATAATTCTGACCGCCGTTATCAACATAACCTGATTTTGAAATCTGAATATCAGTTTTCTTTGTGCGGACATTTACAGAAGCACTTGCAGATTTTCCGTTGCCATCGTTTACAGTATTGATAAGCTGGTTTTCGCCGTCTGCTGTTACTTTACATTTTACAGTTGCAG
>DJFA01000107.1:17611-20331 GCA_002431975.1 Ruminococcus sp. UBA5884 | reverse complement strand
TCAGTAGAAGTCATTGAAACAAACTGAAGTCCGTCAGGAATAACATCAGTAAGAACGATGTCACCGGCAGTACCGCCGTTATTTGTTGCAGAAATTACAAATTCCACTTCATCGTCATTCATATAGTACTGTTTTCCGTCTTTTACATATTTGCTGAGATTGAAATTTGCCGGAGTCGGAGGAGTTGGAACAGTAACATTCAATGAAACTGTATTTTCTCCTATTTTATAATCATAATCATTATGACCATAAGGTTTTCCGTTTACTGTAAGAGAGTTATTGATATTTCCGCCTTTAAAACTGTCTGCTATTGAAACTGTTTCGGAATTGAGATTAAGAGGCATATTAAGAGAAACTCTGCTCATTTCAGCATTTGTATTGCTGCTGTTGATTTTAAAAGAAATATCAGCTTTTCCGCCGTTTATGATGACTGATATATCACCGTCAGGTGAAAAGCCTGCATTCTGTATTGCAGAAGCTACTGAATTTTTAATATTTTCAGCAGCCTTGTCCGTAAATAACATTCCGTCAGGGAGGTTTACAGTATCATTAAACTGAAGACCTGTAAGCCACCATGCACCTGTCTGAGCCTTTGAAGCCGGAGCAGCGGACAATGTATAATTTACTGAAACGCCGCTGTTTCTTATAGCGTCACCGTCAACAGATGACATATTCTGAGATTTGCTGCTGTTCCAGTTTACACTGGATTTTGCAGAGATTGAATTGCTTTTGCTCTGACCTTTTGAATTTGAAACGGTAATTTCACATGATTCTCCGTCAGCAGTCTTGCCGTTGGCAAATTTGGCCTGAAGCCTTATCATTTTTGTTTCACCGTTCTGGATATCAAAAGTAATATAACGGCTTCCGTCACTGTTGACATGGAGGGTAAATCCGCTATATTTCGCACCATCAACCAGACCATTTCCCTTGAAATTGGTAAGCAGAAGGTTGCTGTCATCAATATCGACTCTGTAAGTACCGCTGTTATTAAAGTTTACATTATTTGCGGCAATAGTTATCATAAGATAGAAGCTTTCGCCGCTTACAGCTGAATCAACAGACTTGAATCTGCCATCTCTGAATTCAACCTTTGCATTTGTCAGAACGATAGGGTCATCATTTGCTGCCATGACTTTTATATTCTGAAAAGATTCAACAGGTATGCACATAGATAGCATCATAAAAGCCAGAAACAGACTGATAAACCTTACTTTAAAAGATTTTTTTTCGGTTACTATTTCTTTCATAGTAAACATTCTCCTTTCCCTCAATTCAGCATTATCTACTGATTAATAATATTATACAACATCTTAAATATACTTGACAATTGTTAAATTGCTAAAAAATATTCAATAAAATTTGTGAAATTTGATAATACATCACTATAAAAACCGATTGTTTCCAGTCAATAACACAAATACATAAATATTATGCCAAAAAACAAGAGCCCTTAAAGGACTCTTTAATAAAATTATTTTTTCCTGATTTTTCTATGCATATCAGCAAGACGGCTGAGAGCTTCATTAAGAGTATCATTTTTCTTTGCAAAATGAAGTCTGATATAGCGGTTTTCAGGTTCTTTGAAAAAGCTTGACCCCGGAACTGCACCTACTCCTACATCTCTTGCAAGAATCTCACAGAATTCAACATCGCTTTCATAGCCGAATTCTGAAATATCAAGAAGTATATAATATGCTCCCTGAGGAACTGTATGGACTATGCCGAGGTCATCAAGACCTTTAAGAAAAAGATTTCTTTTTTCGGTATATTTGTCCCTGAGTTCCTTATAATAGTCATCTCCGAATTTAAGTCCGGTAACAGCTGCTTCCTGCAATGGAGCTGCCGCACCTACGGTCAGAAAGTCATGTACTTTTCTTACTGTATCAATTATTTCAGCCGGAGCTATAACATAGCCAAGTCGCCAGCCTGTTATTGAATATGTCTTTGAAAGTGAACTGCATGATATTGTACGCTGCCACATATTCGGCAGAGAGGCAAAGTATGTATGTACATTTGGTTCATATACAATATGTTCATAAACTTCATCAGTAATAACAAATGTATCATATTTTTCAGCAAGTGAAGCAATTATTTCAAGCTCCTGATATGTGAATACTTTTCCGCATGGATTTGAAGGATTGCAGAGAATAATTGCCTTAGGGTGCTGCCTGAATGCGTCCTCAAGAACATCAGCATCAAATGAAAATTCAGGCGGCACAAGAGGAACATATATAGGTTCTGCACCTGAAAGGATTGCATCTGCACCATAATTTTCATAGAAAGGTGAAAAGACGATAACCTTGTCGCCCGGATTTGCAACTGTCATCATTGCAGCCATCATAGCTTCAGTGCTTCCGCAGGTAACGACTATTTCAGTATCAGGATTAATTTTTCTTTTCATAAAGCGGCTTTGTTTTGCGGCAAGAGCATCTCTGAAATGCTGTGAACCCCATGTTATTGAATACTGATGATAATCTTCCTTTGTTACTTCTGCAAGGCGGCTGAGGATTTCCTGCGGAGGGTCAAAGTCCGGAAATCCCTGAGAAAGATTTACTGCACCATACTGATTTGATATTCTTGTCATACGGCGTATTACTGAATCAGTAAAACCGCCTGTTCTGTTTGAAAGTTCCGGCATAATATACCTCCATAAATAAGATAATTATTTCTTTTAACGCCAATTCGATGATTATTTTTTATAATTCGTTTATCTGAAATTC
>DJFA01000107.1:4026-17541 GCA_002431975.1 Ruminococcus sp. UBA5884 | reverse complement strand
ATGGTTTATCAATGATTTTATCAATTAACCAATGATTTTTCATACCAAAAACAAATACCGAATCTATGGTTTAACCATAATTTCGGCGGGCGACCAATGGTCGCCCCTACAATGGGAAATTTCTTATTTTAAATCATGAAATTTTGTTGTCGAATTGGCGTTAATTAAGATTGTTGTTTAAAACGGCTTTACTGTTATTATATAGTATAATCAAGTTTTCTTTCATCAATGATACGTCTTGATTTATGTTCAGAACGTGTATTAAGACCGCCGTCCTTATGAACGACAACATTATAAGGTTTTACGCCTATTCTTGCCTTGAGAGCGAGTGAAACTTCCTGAGCTACCTGTTCATCAGTCTTTTCAGAATCGGCATTCTTTTCTATTTCAACAGAATATTTGCAGGTAAAATCCTTTTCAAATATTCTTATAAGGTATTCGCCTGTTATATCGCTTATTTCACGGATAACGGCTTCAATGTCGCTCGGGAATACATTTACAGCTGAAACTATAAACATATCATCTTTTCTGCCATTTATATGGATTCTTCCGTGAGTACGTCCGCATGAGCAAGGAGTATTGTCTATCCAGCCGATATCTCCTGAACGGAAACGAATCATAGGTCTTGCCTTTTTGCGGAGAGTTGTATAAACGAGTTCACCTACTGAACCAGGAGGGAGAAGTTCGCCTGTATGTATATCAACTGTTTCAACAAGAATCTGGTCTTCGCATATATGAAGTCCGTCTTTTGCATCACACATTGCGGCACAAGCACCGAATATGTCAGACAAGCCATAGAAATCATAGAGTTCTGCTCCCCAGAGGTCTTCAATAGCCTTTCTTGTTGTATCGATTGAGCCGCCGAGTTCTCCGGCAACTATAATTTTTCTTATTGAGAGGTCTTTTTTAGGGTCAATTCCGCTTTTTTTAGCCTTTTCGCCGAGCTGCCATGCATATGAAGGGCTTGTCCAGAGAATAGTCGGCTGATAAGTTTTAAGGATATAAAGGAGTCTTTCACTCGGGAGAGTTCCGCCCCATATACATAATGCACCAAGGTTCTGAGCACCTATTACATCAGGGCCGCCTACATACAGTGAGAAATTGAGTGCATGAACATATCTGTCATTTGGTCTCATTCCTATCTGCCAGAACCAGCGGCTTTCAGTATCCTGAAATTCATCAAAATCCTGTTTTGTGAAAGGACTCATTGTAGGAACGCCTGTTGAACCGGTTGATGTTGAGATAAATACAACATCTTCTTCAGGAACAGCACAGAGTTCTCCGAGGAATGAACCTACGCCCTGAGTTTCACGTTCAGTCTGCTTGTTTATGAAAGGAAATTTAGAAATATCTGAAAGTTCCTTTATATCTTCAGGTTTTACGCCTGCGGCATCGAATGTACGTTTATAGTACGGTGAATTTTCGTATGAAAATTTAATGATATCCTTGAGTCTTTCAAGCTGAAGTTTCTCAAGAGCCTTTCTGTCGAGAGTTTCGATTTCTTCATTCCAGTATTTTTTGTAACTCATATCAATATACCTCCATAAATTTTATAAAACCCATTCGCTGCGGATTCTTTTCCATTTTTCATCTCTTGCCTGAATGATTTTTTCAATATCATCATCAGAAACTTTTTTAAATCTGCCCTGTTTTTTTATATATTCAGAAACAGAAGTGAATTTTTCAGGGTTGCGGCTTACAGTAAATTTTCCGTCCTGATATTCGGCAAGATACCAAAGACCGCAGTCAACTATTTCTCTGGCAATATTCACAGTATCTGATACAGGGATACCCCAGCCTGTAGGACAGGGTGCTATAACATGAATATATTTTGTTCCCTTTATTTCAGAAGCTTTTTTGACTTTATCAAGGAAATCATTCATATATCCGACACTTGCAGTTGCGGCGTACGGGATATCATGAGCCGCCGCTATTTCAAACATATTCTTTTTTGGTCTGATATTTCCGTCAGGAGTAGTTGTAGTTTTTGCTCCGAAAGGGGTAAGACCGCTTTTCTGTATTCCGGTATTCATATATGCTTCATTGTCATAGCATATGTATATAATATTGTCATTGCGGTCAATCGCACCTGAAAGAGCCTGTATTCCTATATCAGCAGTACCGCCGTCACCGGCAAATCCTACTGCGGTAAAATCGTTTCTTCCCTTTGCACGCAGACCGGCTTCAATTCCGGTAAGCATCGAAGCAGTTCCTGCAAATGTTGAGATTATCGCATTATTTGAAAAGCAGAGCTGCGGGAAATTGAATCCTACTGCTGACATACAGCCTGCCGGAAGAACTGCAACTGAATTTTTTCCGAGAACTTTAAGTGCATTTCTTACCGCAAGGCTTCCGCCGCAGCCGGCACAGGCTTTATGGCCATAGAAAAACTCCTCATCGCTGAGATTTTTAGCTGTTATCATTACTGATTCACCCCGATTCCTATGAAGTTCACTTTCTGAGTTCCGCTGATAATTTTATCAAAAATATCTGTTATATCATGCATTGAAATATTTCTGCCGCCCAGACCGCCAATAAAATTATATGACGGAATACTGAGTCCTGCCGAATACAATGCGGAATTTACATTTGTAAATACAGTTCCCTCACTGCCGAATGAGATATCTTTTTCAAGAACAGCAACAGCCTTTGCATTTCTAACGGCTTCGGATATTTCATCAGCCGGAAACGGTCTTAAATATCTGAGTCTTAAAACTCCGGCTTTTATGCCTTTGTTTCTTAAAATATCAGCTGTTTCACGGCATAATCCCGATATACTTCCGAGAGTTATTATTATATAATCCGCATCATCGGTTCTGTATTTTTCAACAAGACCTGTATAATGTCTGCCGAATATCTTTTCAAAGCGTTCTTCTGCTTCACTGATAACTTTTACTGCATTGAGCATAGCCTTATGTTCTTTATATTTAAATATGTAATTATGTTCAGGGCCTGCTGAAAATGCAAGGTTTTTCGGATTATCAAGGTCAAGCCTGTTTTCCGTATCGTAAGGAGGCAGATATTCATCAGCTTGTTTTTCTGACGGAACATCAACTGTTTCATATGTATGTGTAAGTATAAAACCGTCAAGATTGACCATAAAAGGAGTTGAAACTGTTTTATGTTCTGCTATATAGTAACTCATAAGAGCGAAGTCAAGGCTTTCCTGAGCATTTTCAGCATAAGCCTGAATCCAGCCGCTGTCAAGCTGTGATATACTGTCACGCTGGTCACCGTATATGTTCCACGGCAGTGCAGTTGAACGGTTTGCATTCATCATTACTATCGGAAATCTTCCTCCCGAAGCATAGTAAAGACATTCAGCCATATAAAGCAGTCCCTGTGATGAAGTAGCTGTAAAGGCTCTTGCTCCGACCGAACTTGCACCGATTGCACATGAGAGAGCGGAATGTTCGGATTCAACGTGTATATATTCGGATTTAAGGCTTTTGTCGCCGACCATATCCGAAAGACGTTCAACGACTATAGTCTGAGGTGTAATAGGATATGCTGATATAACATCAGGCTTTGCGAGTCTTATACCCTCTGCAAAGGCTTCATCTCCTGAAAGGAATTTTACAGGCATATTATTTTTCCGCCTCCATTCTTACAGCACCGGGTTTACATATTCCGGCACATATTCCGCAGCCCTTGCAGAAATCATAATCTATACTTGCCTTACCGTCTTTTACTGAAATAACGCCGTCCGGACAGTAAAGCCAGCACTGTTTGCAGCCGACACATTTTTCCGTGTCGATAACGGGTCTTATACTTCTCCAGCCGCTGTTTGCAGTTACAAGATATCCGGCTTCAAATGCTGTATTTTCAGGAACATCATCAAATCCGAAAATCTTTTTTTCTCTTAAATAAGGTTTCATTCAAAAGCCTCCCGTACAGCAGTAATATTTTTAGCTCGTATTTTTTCCGGCATATACTGATTTATTGCTCCGGATAATTCATCAAGTCCGGTTATTCCTGACAATGAAGCAGCTATTCCAAGCATTACGGTGTTGACTGTCGGAAGTTTAAGACCTGAGGCGATTTTTTCCGCATCATATGCTGTGATATTATCTCCTGAAATGGTTTTTGAATTGATAATTATCCTGCCGTTTTCCTTGAGATGATTTGCAAGGCTTTCAGAATAAAGAGTATCATCAAGGATAATTATATAATCAGCCTTTTCAGTTTCGCTTCTGTCAAGAACAGGTTTTGTATCAAGCTTTGTGAATGCTCTTACCGGAGCACCACGTCTTTCAGGGCCGAATGACGGGAATGCGAGAGCGTGGAAGCTGCTGCCTTTAAGCACATATGCAGCTCCGAGGAGCTTTGCAGCAGTAAATGCTCCCTGACCTCCTCTGCCGAGCCATAATACTTCTGTCATTGTTACACCTTCCTATAATTTTTTATCAGTTTTTCTTACTGCAAAATCTCCAGCCCACTGGATAAGCTGAACAAGAACTATCAGAATGAGAACGCATACTATCATAATATCTGTCTGATATCTCTGATATCCATAGCGGTAGGCAAGGTCACCGAGTCCGCCGCCGCCTACAAGTCCTGCCATTGCTGAAAATCCGAGTATTGAAATTGCTGTGACTGTTATATTTTTGATAAGTGAAGGCAAAGCCTCCGGAATAAGAATATTTTTGATAATGCTTGCCTTTGATGCCCCGAAGGATACCGCCGCTTCTATAACTCCTTTATTCACATCTGAAAAAGATGCTTCAGCAAGTCTTGCAAAAAATGCAACTGATGCTATTGACAAAGGAACTACTACTGCCTGAGAACCTATCTTTGTTCCGACTATAAGTTTTGAAAGCGGAAGCAGCAGTATCATAAGTATGAGGAACGGAACTGAACGGATTATATTGAGGATTACTCCTACTATTTTATTTACAGCCTGATTTTTTATAAAAAGCTGATTTGATGTCGCATAGAGGAGCAGTCCTAAAGCACCGCCTATTACAATTGCCGCCGCAAGTGATGTAAATACCATAAATGCGGTCTGGAGCAGTGCAGTTTTTATATCATCACTGAGATTTAAAATATTATCAAGCACTTAAAATCACCTCTGTACTGTAAACTGATTCCCTGAGCTTTGATACAGCCTGAGCCACATCAGAAGCTTCACCTGTTATATTGACATAAAGTATTCCGAGCGGTTTTGAACCTATATATTCGATTCTGCCATGAAGTATATTGTATCTGACATTATAGTCCGCAGCAGTTTTTGAAAGAACAGGTTCAGCGGCTTTTTCTCCGAGATAAGTAAGTTTTATAACTGAACCGCTTATTGCATTTCTGATTTCCGGAGGTATCTCAAAATTCTGTGTATGAGCTATAAGCTGTTTTGTAAAGTCGCTTTCAGGAGCAGTGAATACTTTATATACTTCACCGATTTCAACGACTTCTCCTTCGGACATTACAGCAGTTTTATTGCATATTGATTTTACAACATCAAGTTCATGCGTAATGATTATTATAGTAACGCCGAGCTTTTCATTAGCTTCCCTGAGCAGTTCAAGTACCGAGGCAGTAGTTTCAGCATCAAGTGCTGATGTAGGTTCATCACATAAAAGTATATCGGTATTGTTTGCAAGAGCTCTTGCAATTGCAACACGCTGTTTCTGACCGCCTGAAAGCTTTGAAGGGTATGAGTCAGCCTTGTCACTGAGCTTTACGAAATCGAGCAGTTCATTTACTCTTTTTTCAATCTGTTCCTTTTTCCAGCCGGCAGTTTTAAGAGCGAATGCGATATTCTGTGAAACTGTCTTGTTTTCGGCAAGATTGAAATGCTGGAATATCATTCCTATATTTTTTCTGAGTTCACGGAGCTGTGAACCTTTATATTTTACAACGCTGCTGCCATTTACAAAAACATCTCCCTGACTTACGGGCTGAAGGAGGTTTATTGTACGGAGCAGAGTACTTTTCCCTGCTCCGCTGCCGCCGACTATCCCGAAAATATCTCCCTTTTCCACTCTGAATGATACATTTCTGACAGCAGTTACTTTTTTATTGTTCTGAGTAAACTCAACGCTTACATTTTTAAATTCAACCACTTAAATCACCATATTTCCTGTCAGTCATTATAGCCGTCCGGTCTGGCAAATGCTGAATACTGATTATTTTCATCATCTATAACGTTTCTGAAATCATCTGAATGAACTATATCCTTTATATCCTTTGCGAACTGTTTTTCAGCGTCTTCAGTTCTTACAGCAATAACATTGAAATAACCATCTTCAAGTTCTTCATTATAGACTGCATCTGCAAGGTCAAGGCCTGCACTTATCGCATAATTTCCGTTGATTACTGCAAAATCTGTACTGTCAAGCACGCTTGGAAGAATTTCAGCACTTACTTCTGTAAATGAGAGATTTTTCGGATTTTCTGAAATATCATTTACTGAAGCCTTTGAAGCATCAACATCAGGGTTAAGAGTAATTATTCCGGTCTGGGCAAGAACTCTCAAAGCTCTTGAAAGGTTTGTATCGTCATTAGGAATAGCAACTGTTGAACCGTTTTCAGCTTCATCAAATGATTTATACTTTTCTGAAAATACACCCATTGAAGCGGTAGGTATTTCAGTTATATAAGTGAGTTCCAGTGAATGTTCCTCGCAGAATTTTTTAAGATATGTTGAATGCTGAAACATATTTACATCAATTTCATTTTCAGCAAGAGCGTTATTCGGCTGAACATAGTCTGAAAACTCTGTTATTTCAACCTTATAGCCTTTTTTCTCAAGTGAAGGCTGAATTGCTTCCTTGAACATATCACCGTAAGGGCCTGCACATACGCCTACACGAATAACTGAAACATCGTTCTTGTCATCTGAATTTCCTGAGCAGCCTGCAAAAAGAGCTGATATAATAACCAGTACAATAAGTACCGCTGATATTTTCTTCATACTAAAAAATCTCCTTTTATTTAAAAATAGACAAAAAAACAGAAGTATGCATAGCAGACTTCTGAAATACCATATAAATCAAATTCAGTCATCAAGCCCCTCAGGGCATACTATGACAGCATCTTTTTATACAGTATTTCTCATTGCAGCAACACATTCGCATAGTTTTCATTATGGATGATGTCATATTAATTCCGCCTTTCTTTACCTATCTTTTTGATATGTTTAGTATGCTAATATTATAGCTTATATGTTTTCAAATGTCAAGCAATAAATTCAAGAAAAATCATATATTATTTAACTTTGTGCAGTATCACTATTTTTCTACAATTCATATCAGTTAAATATGTTTTATATGTTATTGAAAACCTACTAAACCTATGGTATAATAGTATAAAGCTTAAATCCGGTGGTTATTTTCTCTGCATGATGCAACTGCCTGTCGCCCCAACGGACAGATTTAAGAAAATTCTTATAAAAATTTTTAAGAGGTGAAAATTATGAAAACAATTCTCTGCTTTGGCGATTCAAACACATACGGACTCAATCCTGCTGACAAAAGCCGTTTTGACTATGAAACAAGATGGACGGGAATACTTGACAGCAGATTCCGCAGCTATGGATTTCATGTAGCTGAAGAGGGCTTATGTGGCAGAACAACAGTATTTCCTGATGTACTGCGTGCAAACAGGCGAGGCGTAGATGTTCTGCCGTTTATACTTGAAAGTCACTCCCCTGTTGAATATGTTACTCTTATGCTTGGTACGAATGACTGCAAAACTGCATTCAATTCATCAGCATATATGATTTCAGAGGGAATAAAAAGGCTTGTAAAACAGATTCATTCAGCCGGAAATGCAAAGATACTTATTATGTCACCTATATATATTGCAGAAGGCATTAATGAATATGATGCGGAATTTGATGAAAAGTCAGTTGAAATATCCCGTCAGCTAAAAAAATATTATTCTGAAATAGCAGAAGCAGAAAACTGTCTTTTTCTTGCAGCCTCTGATTATGCAGAACCTTCAGAATATGACCGTGAACATATGGACAGTGAGAGTCACAGAAAACTTGCAGAAGCAGTTTTCAATACTATTTATAATGATATATCAAAAACACCAGCCGGTTCAGATTGAGCCGGCTGGTGTTTTTGTATTAAAAAAGACCGATATTCTGATATGGGATAATACTACAGAGTTTTTCTATAAATTTCTGATTTATATCAACTCTTATATCTGATTTAAGCACAGCATATTTTCCTATATCAGTAAAATAGAATACAAGTTTGTTTTCTCCTTTGAAATCCTTGCATAGTTCAAGTATACTCTGAATTGATTCTTTCTGTGAGCTTAAAAGCTTTATTCCGAATTTACAGGATTTTATGCTGTCAATGAATTGTTTTTCAGTAAAGATATTTTCAGCAATTATTTTCTTAATATCATTTTTAACAGTTATTCGTCCCTTTACTGAAATGACTGAATTTTCAGCAATTGCAGACTGAAATGCATTATAAACATTGGCAAAGACAATTATTTCAGCAGAATTTCTGCCGTCATCAGCAGTTAAGAAGCACATCTGACTGCCGTTTCTGGTTTTATGATATTTTATGCTGCGGACAATGCAGAGAATACTTAACTTATCATTTTCCTGCATATTTTCAATATCTCTTATATTTTTAAAACGCATAAGTCCTGTATACAGTTCATAATTTTCAAGAGGATTTGCAGAAATATACATACCTGTACTTTCCATTTCCATGCTGAGAAGTTCTGATACAGGAAACTCCTCCATATCAGGAATATTGAGAATATTCCGTTCTGAAACAGTCCCGAAAAGGTCAAGCTGACCTTCAATCATATTTCCATAGTTTTCCGAATAGAATGAGAATGCCATTTCATAATTTTCAAGCATCTGACGGCGGTTATAGCCCATTGAGTCCATACTTCCGGATTTTATAAGATTTTCAGCAGCTTTTTTATTGATATCCGTTTCAGAAATACGTCTGCAAAAATCCTCAAATGATTTGAAATATCCGTTTTTTCTGCGTTCATTTATTATCTGTGCGGCAGTTCCCGAACCGAGATTTTTTATTGCCGTAAGTCCGTATCTTATGCCATTTTCGGTGACAGTGAATGATTCAAGGCTTTCATTTATATCCGGACGCATAAGCTTTATGCCGTTATTTTCGCATTCAGCAATATATTCATTTAATTTTTCGCCGTTTGATGAAACGCTTGACATAAGAGCAGACATATATTCTCTGAAATAATGATATTTAAGGTATGCAGTCTGATATGATACGCAGGCATATGCCGCAGCATGGGATTTATTGAATGCATATGAAGCAAAACTTGTCATTTCGTCAAAGATTTCGCTTGCAGTCTGTTCATCAATGCCATTGTTTACAGCACCGATACAGTTTACAGTTCCGTCAGGATTTTTATCTCCATATATAAAGCTTTTACGTTCTTTCAGCATTACATCATGTTTTTTCTTAGCCATTGCACGCCTTACTATATCCGACCTGCCGTATGAATAGCCTGCAAGTTTTCTGAAAATCTCCATAACCTGTTCCTGATATACGATACAGCCGTATGTTACGGAAAGAATTGATTCAAGCATAGGGTGTTTATATGTTACTGCTGACGGGTCATGACGATTTTTTATATATCTTGGAATAGATTCCATAGGGCCGGGACGATAAAGCGACAGAACAGCTATAATATCCTCAATATTTTCAGGTACAAGTCTTTGAAGAACAGATGTTATTCCTGCACTTTCAAACTGGAATACTCCGCAGGTTCTGCCCTGAGAGAGCATTTCAAATACATTTTTATCATCATACGGAATATCTGCAATTCTGAAATCCGGATATGATTTGCGTATAATTTTTTCAGTATCATGAATTACCGTAAGGTTTCTGAGTCCTAAAAAGTCCATTTTAAGCAGACCAAGACTTTCAACATTGCTCATAGTGAACTGAGTAACATTCATGCTGTCGATTTTCTGAACCGGCAGATATTCAGAAAGAGGCTTGTCCGCTATAACGACAGCCGCCGCATGAGTTGAAGTATGTCTTGGCATACCTTCAATTTTCATAGCCATATCAATGAGTTCATGGACTGTACTGTCAGAATCATAAAGTTCCCTTAATTTCTTGACAGATGAGAGGGATTTTTCAAGAGTTATATTTGGTTCTTTCGGGATAAGCTTTGCCGCATTGTCACATATCTCATAAGGAATGCCGAGAACACGCCCGATATCCCTTACAGCCGCCTTTGCCATCATAGTACCGAAAGTTATTATCTGTGAAACTCTTTCACTGCCATATCTTTCAGTAACATAATCTATAACTCTCTGTCTGCCCTCAACGCAGAAATCTATATCAAAATCAGGCATACTCACTCTTTCAGGATTAAGAAATCTTTCAAAGAGCAGATTATATTTCACAGGGTCAATATCAGTTATACCGATACAGTACGCACATAAACTTCCTGCTCCTGAACCTCTGCCAGGCCCTACAGGAATATCATTGCGGCGTGCATAGTTCACAAAATCCCAGACTATAAGAAAATAATCGATATAGCCCATTTTTTCGATAACTCCGGTTTCATATTCAAGGCGTTTTATTATTTCAGCTGACGGATTTTCGCCGTATCGTCTTTTAACGCCGTCATTGCAGAGATTTATAAAGTAATCCTTATTTGAAATACCGGAATCATTTTTAAATTCAGGGAGCTTTATTGCTCCGAATTCAAAGCTTACATTGCATTTTTCAGCGATTTTTGCAGTATTAGTGACAGCTGACGGAACATTTCTGAAAAGCTCATACATTTCCTGAGTACTTTTTATATAAAATTCATCTGTTTCAAATGACATTCTGTCTTTATCATCAAGATTTTTTTTAGTCTGAATGCATAAAAGCACGTCCTGAACCTTTGAGTCGGATTTTTCAGTATAATGCACATCATTTGTAGCTGCAAGAGGTATTCCTGTTTCATCTGAAAGCTTATACAAAAGAGGCAGTATTCTTTTCTGTTCATCAATATTATGATTCTGGACTTCAATATAATAGTTTCCCTCACCGAAAATACTGTTATAGGCAAGAGCAGTTTTTTTGGCAGAATCATAATTCCCGTCAGAAAGATGGTGTGCGACTTCTCCGGCAAGACAGGCTGAAAGACATATAAGTCCCTCACTGTAACGGCTTAAAAGTTCCATGTCAACTCTTGGCTTATTGTAAAAACCCTCTGAATATGAGAGTGAAACAAGTTTTATAAGATTCTGATAACCGGTATTGTTTTTGCAAAGCAGTATGAGATGATACGGTTTTGAATCAAGAATATGCACTTTATCTTTTCTTGAACGTGGAGCAACATATACTTCACAACCGATTACAGGTTTTATTCCATTCTGCAAAGCGGCTTTATAAAAATCTATAACACCGTACATAACTCCGTGGTCAGTTATTGCAACAGCGGTCTGACCGAGTTCCTTTACTCTGCGGATTATATCATTTATGCGGCACGCACCGTCAAGCAGACTGTATTCGCTGTGAAGATGGAGATGTACAAAATTATCAGATGATACAGGCATAAAATTCATTCTCCGTTTCTTAATTTTTCTGCAAATTCAGCAATTTTTTTAAGTCTGTGGTTAATGCCTGAGCGTCCTATAGGATTTTCATGCATCTGACCGAGTTCTTTAAGACTTGCATCAGGATTTTCAATTCTTAAACGTGCAGTTTCCTGAAGAATATCAGAAAGAGTTTCAAGTCCCACTGTTTTATCAATAAACATTATATCCTGACGCTGTTTGAATGAAGCATTGACAGTCTTGTCAAGGTTTGCGACCTCACAGTTGCTGACACGGTTTATACGGTTTCTCATATCCTTGTATATCTTTACATTCATAAGTTCTATTGTGCATTGAGAAGCACCTGTAAATGTTATCATATCTTCAATGCTTTCACTCTCTTTAAGATACATTACAAAGAGATTTTTACGCCTTACCATTTTAAAAGGCATTCCGATTGAAGCAAGAAGCCGGTTCATATCCTCATATAACTGACGGTCTGATACAGCAAGTTCAAGATGATATTCCTTTTCGGGATTGCTTATGCTTCCGCATGACAAAAACACACCGGCAGTAAATATACCGATGTTGTTATTGTCAATATTATTGAGATTTATAGAAAGCTTTTCAGGATTTATATGGAATGTCTGAAAAAAGATATCAAGACCATTTTCCTTTTTTACTGAAAAGGTATAGGAATTTCTGCGGTTTTCAGAACATTCAAGCTTTACATTACGCTGAAAAACTTCCGCAAAAAGACTCGGATAGAGTTCTGAAACAACCTTGCTTTCAGTCTGGAAACAAAATTCATTTTCAGTGATAGTCCTTGCAAAGAGGGATATTCCGTAAAGGCAGGCAAATCGTTTGTCCCTGTCTGTAAGAGCTGAACAGATTTCAGCTTTCACACGATATGAAAAAGTATTGTTCAAAGACAAAAATATCACCTGTCCTTTGTAATATCTCTGTGAGTCTTATGTACTCTCATACCTTTTTTGAGCATATAATCCGCAAAAAGTTCTGCAAATGTTACAGAACGGTGTTTTCCGCCTGTACAACCAAATGCAACAACAAGCTGACTTTTTCCTTCCTTTATATAAAGAGGTATAAGAAAATCACTCAAATCCTTTAATTTTTCAAGCAGTATCTTTGACTGTTCAAACTGCATTACATAATCCCTTACACAGTCCTCACAGCCGGTATGCTGTTTGAGTTCAGGTATATAATAAGGATTAGGCAGACATCTTACATCAAAAACAAGGTCAGCTTCAGCAGATGTTCCGTATTTGAAACCGAATGACATTACTTTTATTATCATTGAATCGCTTGCATTTTCAAGGAATATATTAGTTATCTGTTCTTTAAGCTGAGAAGTTGAAAGATGAGAGGTATCTATATAATAATTGGCTATTTCACGCATAGGATTAAGCTGTTTTCTTTCAAATGCAACAGCTTTCGGCAGACAGCCGTTAAATTCTGCATTGAGAGGGTGCATACGTCTTGTTTCCTTATATCTTTTTATTATGACATCATCACTTGATTCAAGATAGAGGATTTTAATATCAAGACCATCATTTTTCATATTTTCGCAGACATATGAAAGTTCACCGAACATATCTCCTGAACGAATATCAACAGCAATTGCGACCTGTTCAAGCTTTCCGCCTGAATGCATACATATGTCAGCAAATTTTGTTATAAGCTGAGGCGGCATATTATCAATACAGTAAAAGCCTATATCCTCAAGCACATTCATAGCACATGATTTTCCTGAACCGGAAAGACCGGTAACTATTACAAACTGCATATAAAATCCCGTCCTTCTTATTTATTGTGGCAAGCTGCCGCCTGCAATCTTGTTTAACGCCAATATGATGGTTTATCAATAATTTTATTGGTTAACCAATGATTTTCCATACAGAAAACAAATATCGAAATTATGGTTTAACCATAATTTCGGCGGGCGACCAATGGTCGCCCCTACAAAAATATCCGCCCATTTGTAAAATGATATCAGTAAGTAATGG
>DJFA01000107.1:0-3823 GCA_002431975.1 Ruminococcus sp. UBA5884 | reverse complement strand
AAACGGTAGTTTGCTGAATTTATGGTAAATATAACAAAAATTCGATGAATTGTTGTTCTGTAGGGGCGACCATTGGTCGCCCGTTGGGGTATGCTGTAAACCTGACGGACGAACACAGTTCGCCCCTACAAAATGCATAGAAAATCCCATATTTTCAATTATAAAATTTTGTTACAGAATAATAAAAAATTTCATTATCTGATTATTTCAGGCTCCATTTCAAGAGTATATCCTGTTTTATCCTTTACAATCCTGCGGACTTCTTCAATAAGCTGCATTACATCATCAAATGTAGCACCGCCTTTATTTATTACAAATCCGCTGTGTTTTGTACTTACTTCAGCACCTCCGACACTCATTCCTTTAAGACCGCACTGTTCAATCAGAGCAGACGCATAAGCTCCCTGAGGGCGTTTGAAAGTACTTCCTGCACTTGGATATTCAAGAGGCTGTTTTTCCTTACGTTTTGCCATAAGTTCGTTCATTCTGGCTTTTATCAGGTTATAATCTCCCTTTTCAAGAGTAAATTCAGCACCTGTTATTATATATGGCATATCTGAAAAAATGCTGTGTCTGTAGGAAAGATTCATATTTTCAACCGAAACAGTCATAATATTTCCATTTTCATCTATGTAATCAGCACTTTTTATAATATCCTTTATTTCTCCGCCGTAAGCACCCGCATTCATAAATACAGCACCTCCGGCAGTTCCGGGGATTCCGTATGCAAATTCAAGTCCTGAAAGGCTGTTTTCAAGAGCCGCACTGCATAATGCTTTAAGTGAAGCTCCTGACTGACATTTAAGTGAACAGCCGTCAATGGTGATATCTGAAAAATCGCTGCCCATAAGCAGTACAATTCCATCAAATCCGTTATCAGAAACAAGAACATTGCTTCCCTTTCCGAGAACGGTATATCTTGAACCGTTTTCACGGCAGAATTTCAGTATTTCAGCAATGCACTGAACGCTGTTTACTGAAACAAGAGCTTTGCATGAACCGCCTATCCTGAATGAAACATGATTTTTAAGCGGTTCATCAAATGAACATTTACAGCCCAGACTGCTGCAAAGTTCAGCAAGTTTATCGGTATAAGACATAACAGACCTCCGTTTACCGCAATGAGATACTTCTTTTTTTCTCTATATAATCGATAACTCTGTCCGCATCGGCATTGAAAACAAGTTTTTTCGGGAAACCGCATTCTTCAATTAGTTTTTCCGAAAGAGGAACTGTTCCGACTGCTTCACAGTAATGAGCATCTGTATCAACAATTACAGGTATTTCATATTTTTTGCATATTTCCAGTACTCTGACGCAGTTTTCTGCCGGACTGGCATTTATTTTAAGTGAATTTTCATTTATCTCAACGAATTTTCCATATTCCTTGAAGATTTTAAGAACTTTTTCATAGTCAAAAGGAAAGCTTCTGGTTGTACAGTGGCCAATTGCATCTACATCAGGCACATTTTCAGCAATATTTATATAAAGCTCTGAAAAATCGCCGTCACGGCTTCCCTTTACAACTGAGTTATGCAGAGAGGCAACTACCCACTGGAGTCTGTCAAGCTCATACTGTCCGAGGTCGATACAACCGTTTTCATCAATATTTGCTTCCGCACCTCTTATAACATATACTCCATGAATTTTCTGAGGCAGGCATTTCATATTATGAAAATGCCATATATGCGGCGAATCCGGTGAAAGCGGTGCATGGTCGGTCAGTGCAAAGGCTTTCAGACCGATATCCGAAGCACATTCCGCAAGTTCCCTTACAGTTGAATAGGCGTGTGATGAAGCCAGTGAATGGCAGTGCATATCTGCTTCTATAAGCATTTTAAAAATCCTCCGGTATTATCAGAATGTATCGAATTTCTTGACAGTTTCCTTTGATTCCATATCAAGACCGAGTTTTTCAAGCAGTTCATGAGCAGCATTATAGCCCATTTTTTTCTGTCTGTTGTTCATTGCAGCGACTTCAAGAATAACAGCTAAATTTCTTCCCGGCTTTACAGGAATAGTAAGTGACGGAATATTGACTCCGAGAATTGATGTATATTCAGTATCAACACCCATTCTGTCATAAAGCTTTTCAGGATTCCAGAGTTCAAGCTCTACTATCATATCAATTTTTTCAGTCATCTTGATAGCACCCATACCGAAAAGACGGCGTGCATTAATAATGCCTATGCCTCTGAGTTCAAGGAAATGCCTTATATTATCAGGTGAACTTCCCACAAGGCTTATGCTTGAAACTTTTCTAATTTCAACAGCATCATCAGCAACAAGACGATGACCTCTTTTTACAAGTTCAATAGCGGTTTCACTCTTTCCGACTCCGCTTTCACCGAGTATCAGAACACCTTCGCCGTAAATTTCGATAAGAACACCATGACGTGTAATTCTCGGGGCAAGATTGAGATTTAAGAAAGCTATAAGAGCCGACATGAATGATGATGTGCTTTCCTTGCTCCTGAGAAGCGGCATTTCATATTTTTCAGCAAGTTCAACCATTTCAGGGAAATATGGCAGTTCTCTTGTAATTATCAGTGCAGGAAGTTTTTTTGCAATAAATTCCTCAAGTCTTTCATATCTTGTTTTTTCATCAAGAGTTGAAAGATATGCAAATTCCATTTTTCCGATAATCTGAATTCTTTCAGGATTAAAATATGTGTAAAATCCTGAAAGCTGCAAGCCCGGACGATTGACATCATTTTCATCTATCATTATTTCACCGGCAGGCTTATGAAGATATATAGCTTCAAGCTTGAATTCATCTATAATTTTCTCCAGTGATACTGTAAATTTATTTTCTGACATAAATGCCCTCCTGTTAATTTTATTTATCGGTATCATCAGTTTAATTATACTATACTGCAATAAATTTTTCAATACTTTTGAAAAAAGCATTATAAAAATATGATGTATGCAGACAATATATAAATCAGGGGGTGATTGATATAAAAAAAATCTCGTTAAGACTTTTTATGTATATATTATTTCTGGCAGTTCAGGGAATATGCCTTTCAGTGCTTATAATATCATTGAGTATTTACTCTGATATTTTCAGAAGAATCCTTCATTTTGCAGCATTTCTGATATCTTTAAGAATAATTTTCAGGGAAAGCAATCCTACATTCAAAATAATATGGTCATTTATACTGCTTATATTTCCGGCACTTGGATTACTGTTATATGCGGCAGCAGTTTCACAGAAATCAGCTGTCAGGGATTATAAAAAATTTTCAGTTAAAAATATCAGCAAAGCAAATGGGAAATGTGCTGAAAAACTTGAAAATCAGAGTAAAACCGCTTATTTTATCTACAGATATCTTAATAATATTTCAAATTCAGATGTATATGAAAATTCAGATACAGAACTTTTTTCATGCGGAGAATTATTTTTTATGGATTATCTTAAAAAGCTGTCAGAAGCCGAAAAGTTTATATTCATAGAATATTTTATAATAGCAAAGGGCGAAATGTGGGACAGAATTCTTGATATACTGATTGAAAAAGCTAAAAAAGGCGTTGAAATACGGATAATATATGACGGACTCGGCACTATTAACTGTTTCAGTGACGGATATTTCAGAAAATTAAATCAGTACGGCATAAAATCCGCCTCATTCAATAAATTTTCACCTTTTATAGCTGCTCTTTTCAGATGCCGTGACCACAGAAAAATAACTGTCATTGACAACAGAACTGCATATACAGGCGGACTTAATCTTTCAGATGAATATATAAATCTCACTCACCCTCACGGATACTGGAAGGACTATGCAGTTAAAATTTCAGGAGATGCAGTTTCAGGATTTAC
>DJFA01000098.1 GCA_002431975.1 Ruminococcus sp. UBA5884 | reverse complement strand
TCTAACTTTTTGGGTTCAGTTCAAAAAAAGTCTGACCTTTAAAATTTTATCTGCCTTTTGCGGTAATGGTTTCAGAACCTTTCTGAATTGCTATAGTTCCGGTTCTCACCATTTCAATTATTCCATATGGTTTAATCATTTCTTCAAACCTTACAAGATGGAAGTATGTATCCGAAATTTCAAGAGTCATTGTGCTGAGCGATATATCAATTACCTTTGCACCCATTATCTCGCATATTGTAAGGACTTCAGAACGCTTGTCCGCATTTACTGAAAGCTTTACCATAAGCAGCTCCCTTGCAAGCAGTTCATCTTTTTCAAGAGTTCTTACTTTTATTACTTCAATAAGCTTGTTGAGCTGTTTTTCAAGCTGTTCAAGAGTATAATCATTGCCGTCAGCAACTATTGTTATTCTTGAAACTGCCGGATTATCTGTTACTCCGACAGCAAGACTGTCTATATTGAATCCTCTGCGTGAGAATAATCCGGTTATTCTTGAAAGCACTCCTGCATGATTTTCAACAAGTATTGATATTGTTCTTTTCATAATTTAAAAACCCCGCTTTTCATTATAATGTACTTTCTTCCGGTGAAACCATGCATTCTATAAAGAATGGAGTTTTTGCTGAAATCATTCTGTCAATTGCCTCATCTGCTTCATCGGAATTGTTTATTCTTATGGCAGGTATGGAATATGCTTCTGCAAGCTTTATAAAATCGGGACTTCCGTCAAGATTTACTGCTATCTGGCGGTTTTCATAAAGTCTTGTCTGAACCTCTCTTACCATTCCGAGCCTTTTATTAGTCATTACTATTATTTTTACAGGAATATTATTCTGCATTATAGTTGCAAGCTCCATTGACTGCATCTGGAGTGAACCGTCACCGCAGACTGCAATTACCTGTGAATCAGGACTTGCAAGTTTTGCTCCTATTGCTGCCGGTATTGAATATCCCATAGTACCCATTCCGCCGCTTGTTATAAATCTTCCGCCTTTTACCTTGAAATAATTTGCTGTCCATATCTGGTTTTGTCCTACATCAGCTGAAATTATCGTGTTTTCAGGAGCTTTTGCGGAGAGTTTATATATAAATTCCTTAGGATTTATATATCCTTCAGGAGCTTTTGCAAATACAGGCTCTTTTATGCGTGATGAAAGTTCATCAAGCCACGGTGTATGCTTTACTGGCTTTATTATTTCAGAAAGCTGTTTTAAAATAGTTTTCGCATCTCCTACAAGAGGTATATCTGTTTCAATATTCTTTCCGATTTCAGCCGGGTCTATATCTATATGTATTATCTTTGTTGTTTCTGCAAGAAAACTCGGTGAGGCAACTGCTCTGTCGCCGACTCTTGCACCTATCAGTATAAGGAGGTCGCAGTCAAGAACAGCTTTGTTTGCAGCCGGTATTCCATGCATTCCTATCATTCCGAAATTAAGACGGCAGTCGCTTCTTACCGCTCCTATGCCCATCATTGTAGTAACTATCGGGATATCAAGGCTTTCAGCAAAATCATGCAGTTCTTTGCAGCAGTCTGATGAAAATATTCCTCCGCCTGCACATATAAGCGGTTTTTCTGAATTTTCTATAGCCTGTGCTACCTTTTTTATCTGAATATAGTTTCCCTTTGTAGTAGGCTTATATGACATTATTTCAACCTTTTCAGGATATTCAAAATCTATCATTGTTTTCTGGATATCAAAAGGAACATCTATCAGTACAGGGCCTTTTCTTCCTGTTCCTGCGATATGAAATGCAAGTCTGAATATTTCAGGCAGCTTTTCTGCTTCCTTTACAAGAAAACTATGCTTTACAAAAGGTTCTGCTGAACCTGTTATATCAGCCTCCTGAAATACGTCACGTCCTATCTGGTCGGTGGATACCTGACCTGTGATTATTACAAGCGGAACTGAATCAGCATATGCAGTTGCTATTGCTGTTATAAGATTAGTCGCTCCAGGCCCTGAGGTTGCTATGCAGACGGCTGGTTTTCCGGTAATTCTCGCATATCCGTTTGCTGCATGGCCTCCGTTCTGTTCCTGTCTGACAAGAATATGCTTTATGCTGCTTTTATAGAGATAATCATAAAAAGGACATATTGCTGCTCCGGGATATCCGAATACAACAGATATGTTTTCATGTTCAAGACATTTTACCATTGCTTCTGCTGTTTCAATCAAATTTAGCACCGCCTTAAAAAATTTTTTTTATTATTATACCATACTTTATATATGCATAATTTAATATTCTGTTAATATTTATGAGATGAGTATATAATATTCATCACCTGTTCTGAATACTGAAATTACTCCGGAATCAATGATTTTATGTTCAGTTCCTCCTGATTCTGCATATATATCACACATCATTCCGAAATATTCGTCAAATGTTTCAGATATATATGTTCCGTCTTTTTCATATGATATTTCATCAAGCTGTTTTATATATTCCTCCGGATAATCCGGAATATTGTATTCCAGATAATCTTCATCATAAAGACGTTTTAATTCTGCTCTTGAATATGTGAAATCTCCGCCTGTCTGCTCCTTTATGGAGTTACAGTATTCCTCAAGCAGCTTTTCAACTGTATAATCGGACTGTTCAAGATATTCAGCAAGATAATCCCTGTAAAGCGGTATAAGCATTGATTCATATTTTTCTGTATCAATATTCTGCATTGCCTGAAAATACTGTGCTGTACGTTCCGCACATTTATCCGGAATTTCCTCTGAATTATAGTATATTTCAAAGCCGTTTACACTCTTTTCATCAGGCAGCTGAGTTTCTTCCTCTGAATCTGAAAAGGGTTCAGCAAAAGTTTCGGCTTCTGATGTTATAACTGTTGTAATTTCAGTCTGTAAGGCTGTTACAGTTTCAGCAGCAGTTGTTTCTGAAACGGATTCTGTTGCAGCGATGGTTTCTGAAACAGCTTCTGTCTGCTCTGAAACTGTTTCTTTAATGATATTTTCTGTTTCAGAATTGCAGCCTGCAAACAGCATTGTTATTGTTAAAAATATTGCAGCTGTCAGGATTTTTTTCATAATCTCTCCTTTTATTATTTTCTGTAATTCGGATTAAATGATATGCAGATTCATTTTGTAGGGGCGACCATTGGTCGCCCGTTGCAATTACCAGAATTTCATGCTGATAACCAATGATTTTCCATACAGAAAATTATGGTTTAACCATAATTCCGGCGGGCGACCAATGGTCGCCCCTACAGAACAATAATCCATTGAATTTGCGTTTTGTTAAACAAAACAGGGAACATT
Organism: Ruminococcus sp. UBA5884; assembly: GCA_002431975.1. Taxonomy (GTDB): domain Bacteria; phylum Bacillota; class Clostridia; order Oscillospirales; family Ruminococcaceae; genus UBA5884. Next base: position 1,316 of record DJFA01000098.1, on the reverse strand, counting down.
AAAAGTTCCCTGTTTCCTGTATGTTAAAATTCTGTTATGCGGAAAAATTAGTCATCAAGTTCATGATTCCAGCTGTAAAGTTTTCTGAGTTCAGCACCTACTGCTTCAAGCTGATGTGCCTTGCCCTGTTCTCTGCAGGCATTGAAATGAGGACGGCCGCACTGGTTTTCAAGAATCCATTTCTTAGCAAATGTACCGTCCTGAATTTCTTCAAGAACCTTCTTCATTTCCTTCTTTGTATCTTCTGTTATAAGACGCTTGCCTGTTTCATAATCGCCGAATTCTGCTGTATCTGAGATTGAATATCTCATTCTCTGGAATCCGCCCTGATAGATAAGGTCAACGATAAGCTTCATTTCATGGATACATTCAAAATATGCGTTCTGCGGGTCATAACCTGCTTCAACGAGTGTTTCAAATCCAGCCTTCATAAGAGCTGTAACACCGCCGCAGAGAACTGCCTGTTCACCGAAAAGGTCTGTTTCTGTTTCGCATTTGAATGTTGTTTCGAGAACGCCTGCTCTTGAACCGCCGATTCCTGCTGCATATGCAAGACCGATATCATGTGCATCGCCTGTTGCATTCTGATGTACTGCGATAAGGCACGGAACTCCCTTGCCTTCCTGATATTCATATCTTACTGTATGACCAGGGCCTTTTGGTGCAATCATGATTACATTTACATCAGCCGGCGGAACGATACAGCCGAAATGAATATTAAAGCCATGTGCAAATGCAAGAGTCTTGCCTTCTGTGAGATATGGCTCAATGCTTTCCTTATATACGGCAGCCTGTTTTTCATCAGGAAGAAGTATCATTATAATATCAGCAGCTTTTGCAGCTTCAGCTGTAGTCATTACTTTAAGACCGGCTTTTTCAGCTCTTGCCCATGATTTTGAGCCTTCGTAAAGACCAACTACAACATCTACTCCGCTGTCATGGAGATTGAGTGCATGAGCATGACCCTGTGAGCCATAGCCTATAATGGCAACTGTTTTTCCATTGAGTTTGTTAAGGTCACAATCCTGTGAATAATAAATTTTAGCCATTTTATTTTTCCTCCAACAGTATATTGACATTTTATTTTTTAATGCCTGCTGATTTTTATTATAACTACTTAATATACAATTGTCAAGCTTTTTTCTTACCATTTTACATTGACATAATCACAGAAATTTCAGCATTTTTAACATAATACAGTGGTATTCTGATGAATTTATATAAAAAACAGGCACTCTTTTCCTGTTAAAAAATTTTTTTAAAAAAAGTGTTGACAAATGAAAAATCATGTGCTATAATAACATAGTCGTCAGTCA
>DJFA01000021.1 GCA_002431975.1 Ruminococcus sp. UBA5884 | reverse complement strand
AGATTTATCCCGACTGCGATTTAAGTATGGATATTCTGGAGTTTTATAATTCAGCCAATACGCAGAATAAATTATACTGCGGAATTTGTTATGATATACCGGGACTGGGAAGCCATGAAGCTACTGTAACGCCTGATGAAAATAACCAGTATTCCGGATATGACTATGAAAATTATAAAGTTCAGATAATCGAAGATAATTATCTTATTACGGTGCATTTCCCGAATTCAGCTGCAAATAAGGGAAAAGAAATAAATGAAGAATTTCATAATATGCCATGGGCTGAAATTGAAATTTACTGATAATTCTCCTTAAATAAATACAAAAGGGCAGATGTATCTGATATATCTGCTCTTTTGCATTGAGATTCATAATTTTAACGCCAGTTCGATATCAAAATTTTATGATTAAAAATAAGAAATTTTCTTCATAATCTGTAGGGACGAACTGTGTTCGCCCGTTGCAGTTTACTGGAATCTTGGGCGGGCGAACATAGTTCGCCCCTACAAATAACAACTATCGAATTCGCGTTAAATAAAAGCGGTCATTTCACAGAATGACCGCTTGGTTTCATTGTTTTTATCTGTCTGATACAGGGGAGATGTGCCAGATATTTTCTGCATAGTCCGCAATTGTCCTGTCGGAGCTGAATTTTCCGGCATTGCACATATTGAGCCATTGTTTTTTAAGGAAATCAGTTCTGTTACTATAATCAGAAACAGCCCTGAGTTTAGCCTCAACATAGCTTTCAAGGTCGCCGAGAAGATAATAGTTATCAGGAGAATGCCAGCTTGCACCGTCAAGGAGTGAGAAATAAAGTTCTCTGAAAACGCCTGTTCCGCCGTCTGAAACAGTGCCGTCAATAAGAGTATTTACAACACGGCGTATTTTGTCATTTTCAGCAAACAGTCTGCGGCTGTTGTACTGTGGCATAATAGTTTTAAGGTCTTCAACTCTTGCACCGAATATATAATTGTTTTCCTCACCGGCTTCCTGAACTATTTCAACGTTTGCACCGTCATAAGTTCCGAGAGTAACCGCACCATTGAGCATAAGTTTCATATTGCCAGTGCCTGAGGCTTCAGTGCCGGCAGTTGATATCTGTTCTGAAACATCAGCGGCAGCAACAAGCTTTTCAGCATATGAAACATTGTAATTTGATACAAAAACAACTTTTATAAGGTCGCATACGTCTTTATCTTCTGAAATAAGCTTTCCTATTTCATTGATATATTTGATAATACCCTTTGCACGTCTGTATCCCGGAGCAGATTTTGCCCCGAATATAAATGTAACAGGATTTTCAAGCTTTAAAGAGCCATCTTTTATGCCGAAATAGATATAAAGTATTGAAAAAGCATTGAGCAGCTGTCTTTTATATTCATGCAGACGCTTAATCTGAATATCAAAGATACTGTTTTCGTCTATGCAGATATTTTCCTTGCTGAGAATGAAATCTTTGAGCTGTTTTTTCTTAGTGGATTTTATGCTGTTGAATTTTTCAAGAATATCCTTGTCATCAGCATATTTTTCAAGTTTTCTGAGTTCATCAAGCTTTACAATCCATTCATCGCTGCCGAGGAGTTCAGTAATAAGAGATGAAAGTTCACGGTTGCAGAGAGCAAGCCATCTTCTCTGTGTTATACCGTTTGTCTTGTTCTGGAAGCGTTCAGGATAGAGCTTATACCATGAAGCAAGAACAGTATCTTTAAGAATCTGGGTATGAATTTCAGCAACACCATTTACATATGATGAACAGTATACAGCCATATGAGCCATATGGACAAGATTTCCGATAATTATTCTCATATCATTGAAATCCTTGGCTTCAAGACCTTTTCTGTACATATCTGATATGAATTTTTCATTTATCATGATGATTATTTCATATATTCTCGGAAGGAGTTCCTCAACAAGAGAGCATTCCCATTTTTCAAGAGCTTCAGCCATGATAGTATGATTTGTATAGTTGAATACTTTGCATACGATATCAAAAGCCCTGTCAAAGCTGTAGCCTTCATTATCCATAAGAATACGCATAAGTTCAGGTATTGAGATTACCGGATGAGTGTCGTTGAGCTGAATTGTTATATAGTCAGCAAGATTGTCAAGAGTGCCGAACTGAGCCTTATGTTTTCTTACTATATCAGCAAGAGAGGCACTGCTGAAGAAATACTGCTGTTTAAGGCGGAGTTTCTTGCCTTCTCTTGTATCGTCATTAGGATAGAGAACTCTTGAAATATCCTCTGCAAAAGTTTTTTCGCTGCTTGCCTCAAGATATTTTTGCTGATTGAAGAGTTCAAAATTGAATTCCTCAACAGGTTCAGCCTGCCAGAGTCTTAAAGTGCCGATATTTTTTGTTTTGCAGCCTATTACCGGCATATCGTAAGGAACAGCCATGACAGACTGACCATTGTAATCGATTCTTACAGATTCGCTTTCACAGCGTTCTGACCATGCATCGCCGTATTTTGTCCAGTTGTCAGCTTCTTCATGCTGAAAGCCGTCAACGATTGACTGTTTGAAAAGACCGTATTTATAGCGTATTCCATATCCGTCAAGAGGTAAATCAAGTGAGGCAGCACTGTCAAGGAAGCAGGCAGCGAGTCTGCCAAGACCGCCGTTTCCGAGAGCAGCATCTTCTATTTCCTCAAGAGATGAGAGTGAAACACCGTATTCTTCAAGAGCGTTCTGTACTTCATCGTATATTCCGAGGCAGAGCAGATTATTGAAAACGGCACGTCCCACAAGAAATTCCATTGAAAGATAGCAGGCACGTCTTGTTGTGAGATGGGCATGACGGCTGTTTTTCCAGTTTTCAGAAATCATATCCATTATGATATTTCCGAGAACGTCATGAATCTGCCATGGTTCTGCATCGCATGGAGCGATATTGTATTTTTTGATAAGCTGGTTATGGAAATCAGCCATAAAATTTTCTTTATTCATAATTATTGATTATCCACCTTTATAGAAATATTGTTTTCTGAAACCGTTTTTTCAGCTGATTTGCTTTCAGGGCATAAAAGACGGTTATACATTCTGTTAAGCTTATAGATTTTCTTTGCAAGTTTCGGAGAGAAATCCTCAGATTTGGTTCGAAACTGCCAGTTTCCGCCGAGAACTGACGGAGTATTCATTCTTGAAGCGGCATCTGAATCAAGAAAATCCTGAATCTGTGCAACGGCAACAGAGGCAACGCTTGACCATGCTGCACGGATAACAGCCCATGGTATATCTTTTTTCTTGAGAACGGTAAGGTATTCCTTGCAGAATTTTATATTATCCTTTGACATTCCGGCTACCCAGCCTTTTAAGGTTTCATTGTCATGAGTGCCTGTATATGCGATACAGTTTGATGAAGTGAAATTATGAGGGAGATGTTCATTTTCAGGGTCGCTGAATGCGAACTGGAGAACTTTCATTCCGGGGAAGCCTGTAAAGTTGAGAAGTTCTCTTACTTCCGGAGTTATAAAACCGAGGTCTTCAGCAATTATGCTGATATCGCCGAGTTTTTCCTTTACAGCGGCAAAGAGTTCTTTTCCCATGGCTTTACGCCACTGACCTTCCTCAGCGGTTTCATTTCCGAAAGGAATGGCATAGAAGCTTTCAAAGCCTCTGAAATGGTCGATTCTTACAGTGTCATATATCTGTGAAGCGAATTTTATACGGTTTATCCACCATTCAAAATTCTGTTTTTTATGGTAATCCCATTTATAGAGAGGATTGCCCCAGAGCTGACCTGTAGGGGAGAAGTCATCAGGAGGACATCCTGCGACCTCAACAGGTTTTTTCTGTTCATCAAGGCAGAAAAGTTCAGGATTTGCCCAGACATCAACGCTGTCATAAGCCACATATATAGGCATATCGCCGATTATTTCGATATTTCTGTTATTTGCATATTCCTTGAGGATTCTCCACTGCTTGAAGAATTTATACTGTATGAATTTAAAGAGTTCGATATCATCAGAGAGTTCAAGTTTTGCCTCAGCAAGAGCCTTTTCGTCACGCATGGCAAGTTTTTTGTCCCATTCATACCATGGCAGACCGCTGTTTTTGAATTTAAGAGCCATGAAAAGAGCATAGTCATCAAGCCATTTTTTATTTTCGGAAACAAATTTATGATACTGGCTTGAAAGCTCATGCTTATAGCTTTTATAGGCAATACGCAGCACCTTGAAGCAGTTGTTGTATATTTTGGTATAGTTGACAGCAGAAGGGGAGTCCTGCCACTTGATGTTTTCATAGTCAGCTTTTTTGAGGAGTCCTTCCTGTTTGAGCTGTTCAAAGTCAATGAAATAAGGATTTCCTGCATAGCATGAATATGATGAATACGGTGAATCACCATAGCTTGTGGGTGAAAGAGGCAGTATCTGCCAGCATTTAGTGCCGCTTTCAGCAAGGAAATCAACAAAATCATAAGCTGATTTTCCGAGCTTGCCTATGCCATAATCAGACGGAAGACTTGATATGTGCATAAGAATACAACTTTTTCGCATATTTTTTCTACCTTTCGTAATTTATCACAGAATTTCAGTGCATAAAAGACCTGCATATGAAAATAATAGCATAAGAATGTGTAAAAGGAGAGTATAAACTATGAAAATTGCAGGTGAAAGAATATTCATGTTCCTGATAGGAGCATTTCTTTACAGTCTTATTGAGATAGCTGCCAGAGGTTTCACTCACTGGACAATGTTCATTGCAGGAGGAGTGTGTCTTGCCCTTATGTATGATATTGACAGACTTATGGGAAATATGCCTCTTGGGGTAAAATGCATAGCCGGAGCATTACTTATAACGACAGTGGAATTTATATCCGGAATACTTGTCAATATAAAATACAGCTGGAATGTATGGGATTATTCGGATAAACCGCTTAATTTCATGGGACAGATATGCTTTCCCTATTCGGTCGGCTGGTTTTTTTTAAGTTTTGCAGCCTATGGGATATGTTTTGCAGCAAGAAGAAAATTCAGCAGTTTTCCTAAATAAAGACAGAATTTTTATAGATTATGACTGTAAACATTTTAATTATACCACTAACCAATACAGATTTTCAAGTATAAGCGATAATTTTTTTTAAATATATGAAATTCACTTGAAAAAGGAAATTGAAACTGATATAATAATAAATATCGGCAGAAATGCCAATATATCAAAACTTGTTCTTTTTTTGAAAGGAGAATTTATCAATGCCTGCTAATATTGTTGTCGGAACTCAGTGGGGTGACGAAGGTAAGGGCAAGATTATCGATATACTTGCCTCAAGAGCTGAAGTTGTTGTACGTTCACAGGGAGGTAACAATGCCGGTCACACTGTTGTAAGCAACGGTCAGACCTATAAGCTCCATCTTATTCCGTCAGGTATTCTTTATCCTGATACACTCTGTCTTATCGGTGCGGGAGTAGTTCTCGACCCTAAGGATTTCATAGGTGAACTTGATTCACTCAAAGAAAAGGGAATATCAACCTCAAAGCTCCGCATAGACCCGAGAGCTCATGTTGTTATGCCGTGGCACATAGTGCTTGACGGACTTTCTGAGAAATTCAGAGGAAATTCTGATATCGGTACTACAAAAAGAGGCATAGGCCCTACATATATGGATAAGTATGAAAGATGCGGCATAAGAATATATGACCTCGTTCATCCGGAAATATTCGCTGAAAAAGCACGCTCAACAGGTATGCTTAAAAATAAGATAATAACAGCTGTCTATGGCGGCGAACCGATAGACATAGATGCCGTTATTGCTGAATATACTGAATACGGCAAAAGACTGGCACCTTTTGTTGATGATGTTTCAGTTATTACATATGAAGCTGCAAAAGCCGGAAAAACAATAATGTTTGAAGGAGCTCAGGCAACTCTGCTTGATATAGATTTCGGAACATATCCTTATGTTACATCATCTCATCCGCTTTCAGCCGGCGTATGTGTCGGAACAGGCGTAGGCCCACGCATAATATCAAATGTAATAGGCGTTGCAAAGGCTTATACAACAAGAGTCGGAAAAGGCCCTTTCCCGACTGAACTTGATGACGAAATTGGTGACAGAATAAGAAATATCGGCGGAGAATTTGGTACTACAACAGGCCGTCCGAGAAGAACAGGCTGGTTTGATGCCGTAATAGTACGTCATTCTGTAAGAGTAAACGGTCTTGACGGCCTTGCAATCAACAAGCTTGATACTCTCAGCGGACTCGGCGAACTCAAGATATGCAACGGCTACAGAAAGCCTGACGGTTCAGTTATAAAGCATTTCCCGGCTTCTCTTGAAGAACTCAAAGACTGTGAACCTGTATATGAAACTGCTGAAGGCTTCAACGAGGATATATCATCATGCAGAACATTTGATGAACTTCCTGATGCCTGCAGGAAGTATATCGAAAGACTTGAAGAACTCTGCGAATGCCATATTGCAATGATTGGCGTAGGTCCTGACAGAACACAGATAATTGAAAGATAAAATCAGAAAGGACTGAATAATATGAGCACTGAAAAAAATGGTCTTGAAGGAATTCAGGCTCCCGTTCTCGAAGAAACAACTTATGATGAATCAAAATTCAGAAAAAAATCCCTTGATGATATTCAGGCTCCTGTCCTTGAAGATACATATACTGCTGATGCAGCTCATTCAAAAAGACTTGATGATGTAGCTGCACCTGTACTTGAAGATACAGTATATACACATCAGTCATCAGCTTCAAAGGCTCTTGAAAGCGTAGCTCCTCCGCAGCTTGATGACGGCGGCTATACAGCTCCCGCAGCGTCCGGAAGTGATATTCTCAGACAGCAGGTTTCAGCTCCTGTCCTTGACAGCCAGCCGCAGAATACACCTCCGCCGGCGAGATTTGCTGACCCCGACCTTGAACGTGCAAAAGCCGAGGGCAAAAGACTTGCACAGCAGCAGGCTTCCACTGAACCGGAACTTACTGATGAACAGAAAGCCAGAAGGCGTGAAATAAACCGTCAGATGAATATTGCAAGAGATGCGGCAATGGCTCAGAAAGGTGCTAAACTTGTTGTTCTGCTGGCGGTTCTCGGAGTAATTTCAAGTGTATGCCTTTCAGTATTTATGAAAATGGATTTTCAGGAGGGAACAAAAGAACTCTTTGAGAAGATTTCGGATATAATAATCTATTACAGTATAGCTCTCGGAGCAGTTTCAATACTTATCCTTCCAAGAGTACAGTTCCTTAAAAAGCTCGGTTCATTTGTATTCGGACTTAATACGCTCCTTATGCTTTTTCCGGGCAGCACAATGATAACATCAAAGGTAAATACAGGCGTAAGCGTAATTTTCTATGCGGTATCGCTGCTGCTCAGCGGATATATATGCTTCTCTCTCAGCTCTAATGAGAATATTGACAAATACTATAAAAAAAGAGAAGATATCTACGGATAAACAGAATGCACTGTCATTGCGGCAGTGCATTTTTTTCATCTGAATGAATATATTTCATTTCATATGTTCATACTCAGTTCAGAGGTGAATAATATGAAAAAGATAAATATTGCATTGATAGCCGGACTTTTGCTGGCGATAATATTTTCAGATTTTATAAGTTTCAGAAAAAGCTATGATGAACTTCAGCAGAATGTTCTCAGAATGCATATAATCGCTAATTCTGACAGCGTTGATGACCAGCAGCTTAAACTTAAAGTAAGAGATGAACTGCTTTCACATTCAGATGAAATCTTTTCAGACTGCAATAATATCAGTGATGCAGAGGATAACATAAAAAATAAATTTGAACTTATCGAAAAAATA
>DJFA01000050.1 GCA_002431975.1 Ruminococcus sp. UBA5884 | reverse complement strand
TTTACTGTCGAATTGGCGTTAATTCAGGCGGGCGAACACAGTTCGCCCCTACAGAGAATAACCATCAAATTTGCGTTGTTTTATTTAACGGATTTATAAAAATCGAGCGTTTTAAAATTTCTGCCCAGCTGTGCAGTAAGATATGATTCTGCGAGTCCGCAGAGTATTTCAAGACTTTCATTTTTCAAATCGAATAAAAAAAGCTTTTCAAAATCTGAAAGCATAATATGTCTTAAAGCACAAAGCACTGCACGGCTTATTCTTATTGCTGCAATATCCGCAGAAGCTGTATAACAGTTTCCGCAGTACATTATTCCCTCATCAATAAGGAAATACATTGCATCACTTTCATAAACCGCACAGTTTTTACAGGCAACTATATCAGGCATAAATCCCGTTTCAGCCATAAATCTCAGTTCAAATATTGCTTTAAGCAGTCCGGTTTTGCGTTTTCCCTCTGAAAGAAAATACATTATATTAAGTACAAGACGCATAACATCATTTCCGGTCTGTTCGGAAAGTGCTGAATATGAAAGCACCTCTGCCATATATGAGGCAAGTGCAAATGAACTGATATCTGATGAAACAGAATAAAAGCTTTTAATCGGGACAGCACTGTCAATATAATACATATTTCCACGCTGTCTGAGGCAGAATTCTGAATATGAAAACAGCATTGCAGGAGCAAGATTCCTGCCGGTAATTTTTCTTGCTCCCTTGACGCATATTTCAATAATTCCGTATTTTTCGGTCAGTACATCAATGAATTTGTCGTTGCCTGCCGTGAATCGTTCCCTCAGCACAAGGCCACGCACAGTTATCATTTCTGACTGTTTCTGTGACATTTTCAAGTGTCACTCCTCTATAATCAAGATAATCGGCTATTCTGCCGGTTTTTTCAAAGGTTTTCCATTTATCATCGGCATCTTTAATATTCATAATAATTCTCCTTAACATGATTTGCACCGAATTATGTCATATTATATTTTCTGCCGCAAATAAAAATATTATTTAAGGAATTAATTGTCAGATAATCCGAGGCTTCTTATAACAGCCTCCTGATTTCTCCAGTCCTCTTTTACTTTTACCCAGCACTGAAGATTTACTTTTATCTGAAAGAAGCTTTCAAGCTCCAGTCTTGACTGAGTAGCAATTTTTTTAAGCATAGAGCCTTTTTTTCCGATAATTATGCCCTTATGCGAATCACGTTCGCAGAATATGACTGCTGAAATATCAAGGATAGTTTCGCCGGAAGCGTTGTCACGTTCTCTCATTGTTTCAACGGCTACAGCAATTCCGTGAGGAACTTCATCATCAAGCAGATTAAGCATTTTTTCTCTTATTATTTCTGCCGCAATTATTTTTTCAGGCTGGTCAGTTATCATATCATCAGGGAAGTAGTGCGGACTTTCAACAGCAAGCTTTTTTACCTCATCAACAATGATATCTATGCCGTCATTTTCGGTGACGCTTACAGGAATTACAGCCTTGAAATCATATAATGAATTAAATCCGGAAATAATTTTTATAAGTTCGGATTTATCCTCAAGCAAATCTATCTTGTTAAGCACAAGTATTACAGGAGTACCGGATTTTCTGAGCGATTCAAGCATATTTTTTTCCTGAACGCCGATTTTCCTTGTACAGTCAGCCATAAATATTATTGCATCTATATCTGTGACAGAATCCTTTACAGCTTTGAGCATATGGTCGCTTAATTTGTTTTTAGGCTTATGGAGTCCCGGAGTATCGATAAATACAAGCTGTGTTTCATCGATATTTACAATGCCTGTTATCTTTGTTCTTGTAGTCTGTGTCTTATGGCTTACAGAAGCGATTTTTTCGCCTACAAGAGCATTGAGAAGTGAAGATTTTCCGGCATTTGTTCTTCCGGCAATGGTTATAAATACAGTTTTTGTCATCAAATGCTCCTCACTGCTGTTCAGTATCGGTTACATATGTTGCATCTCTTGAAATACCGAGCTTTTCAAGGATAGATTCTTCCTTTTCACGCATGATACGCTCATCAAGCGGAGTGAGTTCATGGTCATATCCGAGAAGATGGAGCATTGAATGAACTGTAAGGAATCCCACTTCACGCTCAAGTGAATGACCATACATAGCAGCCTGTTTTACTGCGGTATCAAGGGAAATAACTATATCCCCGAGCATTGTGAATCCTGTTTCCGCATTAATCTCATAATTTCCGTTTTCTCCGAGAGGAAATGAAAGCACATCTGTAGGAACGTCCTTGTCACGGTAGATTTTATTAAGATGCTGGATTTCCTTGTTGCTTACAAATGAAACGCTTATTTCAGTATCCTTGTTGAATTTTTCGGTAATAAGCACTGCCTGACAGCATCTGCGTATTAAAAGACGCATACCTACAGGTATTTTCACACTGTTCTGATTATTTTTTATATATACTTTTAATTTTGACATTTTATTTTTTCCTCTCCTCATGAAATTTCTCATATGCCTTGATGATATCCTGAACAAGCTTATGCCTTACAACGTCCTTGTCAGAGAACTGCTGTATTGAGATATCATCAACATCTTTCAGAATCTTCATAGCCTCCACAAGACCTGAACGCTTGCTTGCAGGGAGGTCAATCTGGGTGATATCACCGGTTATGACCATTTTACTGCCGTGTCCAAGACGTGTAAGGAACATTTTTATCTGTTCGGAGGTTGTATTCTGGGCTTCATCAAGTATAATGAATGCATCATCAAGAGTTCTTCCTCTCATATATGCAAGGGGAGCTACTTCAATAGTACCCTTTTCCATATATTTATGAAAACTGTCCTGACCGAGCATTTCAAAAAGTCCGTCATAAAGAGGGCGGAGATACGGGTCAACTTTATCCTGGAGGTCGCCGGGGAGAAATCCGAGGCTTTCACCGGCTTCAACGGCAGGACGTGTAAGAATGATTCTGCTGACCTCATGAGCCTTGAAGGCTTTTACAGCCATAGCAACTGCGAGATAGGTTTTTCCTGTACCGGCAGGGCCTATGCCCATAACTATGGTATTATCCCTTATTGCATCGACATATTTTTTCTGACCGACTGTTTTCGGCCGCACTATTCTGCCGGAGGTAGTAACGCATATTCCGTCTGTTTTAAGCTCTTTGAGTTCTTCCTTTGCACCTTCGGCGACCATTGAAGTTACATATCTTACTGTCTGTTCAGTAATATTTTCACCTCTGCCTGAGAATGACATCAATGCTTCAATGGCTTCAGCGGCAGCATTTACATTTTCCTCATCTCCGGTAATTTTTATGTCTTCTCCTCTGCTGAGGACAACAACATTGTATTTACGCTGAATGGTATTTATATTTTCATCGTAGTTACCGAAAAGATTAAGAATCTGTTCAGTGCTGTCAACTTTGATTGTTTTCTCAGTCATTAAATCACTCTTTTCCATTATTCTTATTGAGATAGAAATCTCATTATTTTTATATTATTTTCAGATGACAGGGGCAACCATTGGTCGCCCGTTGGGATTTTCAGAAATTCAGACAATGACTTGCCTGTAGGGGCGAACTGTGTTCGCCCGTTTGAATTATGGTTAAACCAAAATTTAATGCCATATTTCTGTAGGGGCGACTATTGGTCGCCCGTTGGGGTATGCTGTAAACTCTTGCGGGCTAAATTCAGCAAACTAACGTTTGCTCAAACTTTTTTCAA
>DJFA01000002.1 GCA_002431975.1 Ruminococcus sp. UBA5884 | reverse complement strand
CGAAAAGTAATTACTGAAACTTACAGGGCGGACGTGCGTTCGCGCTTTTAAATGAAAAGGAGCTGTATACAATGAATAAAGCTGTCAGAAAAGCAATTATTGCTGGTAACTGGAAAATGAACAAGACAAGACCTGAAGCTAAGGAACTTCTCGAAGCTATCAAGCCTCTCGTTGCAAATGCTGAAGGCAAGGTTGAAGTTATCGCCTGCGTACCATTCACCAACCTTGAAACTGCTATCAATACAACAGCAGGTTCAAATGTTAAAATCGGTGCTGAAAATGTTCACTTTGAAAAAAGCGGTGCATTTACAGGTGAAATTTCTGCTGATATGCTTACAGAACTCGGAGTTGAATACGTTGTAATCGGTCACAGTGAAAGAAGACAGTATTTCGGTGAAACTGATGAAACTGTAAACAAGAGAACTATTGCTGCACTTCAAGCTGGTCTTAAACCAATCGTATGCGTTGGAGAACTTAAATGGGAACGTGAATGCAATATCACTGATGAAGTTATTGCACGTCAGATAAAGCTTGACCTCTGGTCACTTACTGCTGAACAGGTTAAAAATACTGTTATCGCTTATGAACCTGTATGGGCAATCGGTACAGGTCTTACAGCTACTCCTGAACAGGCTGAGGAAGTATGCGGATTTATCCGTGCAACTATTGCAAAGCTCTATGACCAGACAACTGCTGATGCTGTAACAATCCAGTACGGCGGTTCTATGAATGCAAAGAACTGTGCTGAACTCCTCGCAAAGCCGAACATTGACGGCGGTCTTATCGGCGGTGCATCACTCAAGGCTGCTGATTTCAATACAATTGTACAGGCTGCTGTTGAAGGTTAATTATTCGCTTTCTGTAACAGTCATCTGATAAAAGGGAGCGGATTAAAACGCTCCCTTTTGATTTTATAAATTGAACTTGAAAGGAAAATTTTTATGAGTAAAAAACCTGTTGCATTGATTATTATGGACGGATATGGCTATAATCCAAGCGATTACGGCAATGCTATCACAGCTGCAAACAAGCCGTATCTTGATAAATATCTTAAAGAATGCCCGAATACAAGAATCGGTGCAAGCGGTATGGACGTTGGTCTTCCTGACGGTCAGATGGGCAACTCTGAAGTTGGTCATACAAATATCGGTGCCGGAAGAATCGTTTATCAGGAGCTTACAAGAATTACAAAATCCATTAAGGACGGCGATTTCTTTGAAAATGAAGCTCTTATCGGAGCAATCGAAAACTGCAAAAAAAATAATTCAGCACTTCATCTGATGGGACTGCTTTCAAGCGGCGGCGTTCACAGCCATAATACTCATCTTTACGGACTCCTTGAACTTGCAAAGAAATCAGGTCTTGAAAAAGTATATGTTCACTGCTTTATGGACGGACGTGACGTTCCTCCGTCAAGCGGCAAGGAATTTGTAGAAGAACTCTGCGACAAGATGAAGGAAATCGGTGTGGGAGAAATCGCTACAATAAACGGCCGTTACTATGCTATGGACAGAGATAACAACTGGGACAGAGTAAAGAAAACTTATGATGCTATGGTAAATGGTATCGGCGAATTTTATGACTGCCCTGTTGAAGCTATGCAGAAATCATATGACAACGGCGTTACAGATGAATTTGTTATCCCGTGCGTATGCAGCAAAAACGGAAAAGTTTCAGCTAATGACAGCATAATTTTCTTTAATTTCCGTCCTGACAGAGCAAGAGAAATTACAAGAACTTTCGTTGATGACAATTTCAAAGGCTTTGAAAGAGAAAAGCTTCCGCTTTATTTTGTATGCTTCACACAGTATGATGCAACAATGCCTAATGTTGAAATAGCATTCAAGCCTCAGTCACTTAAAAATACATTCGGTGAATATATCGCTGAAAAAGGTCTTACACAGCTCAGAATTGCTGAAACTGAAAAGTATGCTCATGTTACATTCTTCTTTAACGGCGGAGTTGAAAAACAGTATCCGAATGAAGAAAGAATACTTGTTAATTCTCCTAAGGAAGTTGCAACATATGACCTCAAGCCTTCAATGTCAGCATATGAAGTTGCTGTAAAGGCAGTAAATGCTATGAATTCAGATAAATTTGATGTAATGATTCTCAACTTTGCAAACTGCGATATGGTTGGTCATACAGGCGTATTTGATGCAGCAAAATCAGCTGTTGAAGCAGTTGATACCTGTGTCGGAGCAGTAGTTGAAGCTGTTACAAACAAGGGCGGCGTTGCATTTATCACAGCTGACCATGGAAATGCTGACAAGATGTATGAAGATGACGGTTCAGCATTCACAGCTCATACAACAAACCCTGTTCCGTTTATCGTTGTAGGCAAGGACTGCAAGCTTCGTGAAGGCGGAGTACTTGCTGATATTGCTCCTACAATGCTTAAAGTACTCGGACTTGAACAGCCGGCTGAAATGACAGGAAAATCAATTATTCTTTAAGATTAAAAAAATAAACAGGTGCATATCTTATGGTATGCACCTTTTTTTGTAGGGGCGAGCGGCAAACTGCCGCCTGTAATCTGAAAAATATCCGCCCATTGGTTTTACCGGAATTTAATCTGTTGACCAACGATTTTTCGTACAGAAAACAAATATTGAACCTATTGTTTAACCATAATCCAACGGACGAACACAGTTTTATCAGAACTGAAGATAAATAAACGGATTGAATGTTGAAGATGAAAGGGATATTATGCAAAGCATCAGCATTGCAAGAGTTCCTGTATATGAAACATATTCAGGGATTTTAATTTTTCTGATTACAGGAGTACTGAAAACTATTCCGGCAGCCATTGCGGCAGCAAACAAAGGTGACAGCTGCTGAGTAAATATGCTTAAAGACTGACTGTCAATATTGAAGCCTGTAAACATTTCCTTTATAAAAAGCCATGCCTGAGAGAGATTTTCGGCTCTGAAAATTACAAATGTAACAGTAACAACAAGTATTGTATAAAGATGTTTGAGCAGTTTTGATTTTATCTTGTCAACCGGAATTATATGATAGCTTTCGAGCATGAGAAAAAGACCATGGACAAGTCCCCATACTATAAATGTCATATTTGCCCCATGCCATAATCCTGTAAAAAAGAATACGATTATACGGTTTAAAGCGGTGCGGAATTTTCCTCTGCGGTTTCCTCCGAGGGGGATATAAAGATATTCCTTAAACCATGAAGAAATTGAAATATGCCATCTTCTCCAGAAATCCCGCATATTTTCAGATATATAAGGGTAATTGAAATTCTCCATAAAATCAAATCCGAACATTTTCCCAAGACCGATTGCCATATCGCTGTAACCGCTGAAATCAAAGTATATCTGTATTACATAGGCAGCAGCTCCCAGCCAGCAGGTGAGTATTCCGACATCATT
This sequence comes from Ruminococcus sp. UBA5884, assembly GCA_002431975.1. GTDB lineage: Bacteria > Bacillota > Clostridia > Oscillospirales > Ruminococcaceae > UBA5884. Next base: position 2,550 of record DJFA01000002.1, on the reverse strand, counting down.
TCCTGTTAATGCAAACATTGCATCAGCAGTATTTCCGACAGTATTGGCTATAAGGATTTTTTTTGAAAGACCGCATATAAAGCGTTTTATTCCGGAAGCAGTTTTTTCCGGAGTCAGTGAACGGTTTTCAATTTGCTGTGAAATATCATAATATTTTATTACAGGGCCTGCAATAAGCTGCGGAAAAAGCGATATATAAAGCAGTACATTTAAAAATTTTTTCTGAACGAGTGATTTGTCCTTATAAACATCTGCAACATATGAAAGTATCTGAAATGTAAAGAATGAAATACCGACAGGAAGCCGTATATCAGGAACGGGTATATTTATATGCAAAGCTGAATTGATAGTTTCAGTAAAAAATCCTGCATATTTGAATATTCCGAGAATAAGCAGATTGAATATTACAGCACATATAAAAGACAGTTTGCAGAATCTGTTGTTTTTTGATATCAGAACAGCCGCATAATAATTTACTGCAACGGAGAATATCATAAGAAAAACAGTTACAGGTTCACCGAATGCATAGAATATAAGACTTGCAGCTGTAAGAAGTATATTTTTTGCTTTAACTGACGGCATTATCAGATAAAGCAGATATGTAAAAGGGAGAAATATAAAAAGAAATACGGTTGAACTGAATACCAATCTTTGATACCTCCTTAAAAAACGTAAATTTGATATCAAAATTTTATGATTAAAAAATATATGATTTTCCTTATATTTTGTAGGGGCGACCATTGGTCGCCCGCCTGAAATTCCGGTAAACCTGACGGGCGACCAATGGTCGCCCCTACATAAACAATCCATCGAATTTGCGTTAAAAAACAAAACGGACGCTTTTTTTATCAGCGTCCGTTTGTTTTATGTTATTTATTTTTTATCATATCTATAAAATACTGATGAACAGTTGTATCATCTGTAAGTTCAGGGTGAAAAGCAGTAACAAGCTGATTTTTATATCTGGCAGCAACTATTTTATTGTCAACAACTGAGAGAATTTCAACTCCGTCATCGGCTGACCTGATATAAGGAGCTCTTATAAATGTCATAGGAATTTTTTTGTTATTGAAATCAGCCTCTGCATTAAAGCTGCCGAGCTGTCTGCCGTAAGCATTTCTTACCGCAGTAACAGGCATTGAACCGAAATGAATCCTGTCATCATTTTCGATTTTTCCGGCAAGGAGAAGAAGTCCTGCACAAGTGCCGAATACAGGCAGACCATTTTCAATTTTTTCCTTAATTGTGTCATATAAATCAAGTTCACGCAGAAGCTTTCCCATAACGGTGCTTTCGCCGCCTGGAAGGATAATGCCGTCAAAATCCGTACTGATATCTTTTTTCTGACGGATTTCAAAAGATTCAATCCCGAGTTTTCCGAGTGTATGTTCATGCTCGATAAATGCACCCTGAAGTGCAAGAACGCCGATTTTCATATTTATTATTTTCCTCTTTCCGCCATAAGAAGTTCAATTTCCTGTTCATTAATGCCGACCATAGCTTCGCCGAGGTCTTCAGAGAGTTCAGCGAGCATTTTGGCATCATTGAAGTTTGTAACAGCCTTTACGATAGCAGCAGCTCTCTTTGCAGGATTGCCTGATTTGAAAATACCTGAACCAACGAAAACGCCTTCAGCACCAAGCTGCATCATAAGAGCAGCATCAGCAGGAGTTGCAACACCGCCGGCAGCAAAGTTTACAACAGGGAGCTTACCGTTTTCATGAACATACTGAACGAGGTCATAAGGAACCATAAGTTCTTTTGCAGCCTGATAGAGTTCATCTTCGCACATTGACTGGATACGACGCATTTCAGCGTTCATCATACGCATATGACGTACAGCCTGTACAACGTCACCAGTACCAGGTTCACCCTTGGTTCTTATCATTGAAGCACCTTCAGCAATACGTCTGAGAGCTTCGCCGAGGTCTTTTGCACCGCATACGAAAGGAACATCAAATTTTGTTTTGTCTATATGATACTTGTCATCAGCAGGTGAAAGAACTTCGCTTTCATCGATATAATCTATTTCAATAGCCTGAAGAATCTGAGCTTCAGCGAAATGGCCTATTCTTACCTTAGCCATAACAGGAATAGAAACAGCTTCCTGAATACCTTTAATCATTTTAGGGTCGCTCATTCTTGAAACGCCGCCGGCAGCACGGATATCAGCAGGAATGCGTTCAAGAGCCATAACAGCACAGGCACCTGCGGCTTCAGCGATTTTAGCCTGTTCCGGAGTAGTAACGTCCATGATAACTCCGCCCTTGAGCATCTGGGCGAGTTCCTTATTCAAGCCATAACGATTATTTTCCATATTAAAAAACTCCTTCTGAAAATACTGAGAATAATTTCACTTTATTATTTTATCATCTTTAAATTATTTTGTCAATAATAATAGCTTTTTGTCTTATATAAAAAGGAATAATTCATATAATTTATATAGGAATTAAGGGGATTATCCGTTGATTAAGTGTTAATATGATGAAAAAAATATAAATCAACGCAAATTCCCTGTGATTTGTTAATCTGAAATTAAATTTGTTTTGT
>DJFA01000111.1 GCA_002431975.1 Ruminococcus sp. UBA5884 | reverse complement strand
TATCGTGGAAACAGTGCGGTAATCAAGCTTAATATAAGCGTATCAGGAGAAAAATATACTCTTCAGGACGAGGATACACTCAAAAAATGCTGAACAGGAAGTGCCGGACTAAAAAAGAGGTGAACTTATGGAAAAATTTTTTCAGACAATAGCTGCTCTGATATGCGGAATCCTTAGCTATATGTACGGCGAATTTGATGGAATGATGAAAATACTGATATTCTGCATTGTATGCGACTACATAACAGGCTTAGCTTCTGCATACAAAAACAAGGAACTTTCAAGCAGAACAGGATTCATTGGAATACTCAAAAAAGTAACAATACTTCTTATTGTTGCTTTATGCCATATTACAGATATGGAGCTTTTCAGGGAATCAGCATTTATGAAATCAGCTGTATGTGGTTTCTATATTGCAAATGAAAGTTTGTCAATTCTTGAAAATACGGCGGCTATGGGAGTTAAATATCCTCAGAAATTACTCGAAACACTTAAACAATTCAACAAAGGAGAATAATTATGAAAATTTGCTTGGATGCAGGACATTACGGAAAATATAACAGAAGTCCTGTAAATTCAAAATATTACGAAAGTGATATGACATGGAAACTTCATCTGCTCCTTAAAACAGAGCTTGAAAAGCGTGGTTTTGAAGTTATTACAACTCGTAACAATCAGGCTACAGATTTAGGGCTTGAAGCAAGGGGAAGAAAATCAAAAGGCTGCTGCCTTTTTCTGTCTTTGCACAGCAATGCTTCATCAAATACATCAGCTGATAATTCATGGGCTTGTTGCCTTGTTCCTGACAGCAAAACCGAAATTGATGAAATTTCAGCAGACCTTGGCAAAAAAATTGCTGATAAAGTTACAGAAATTATGACCGGCAAATCAAATTCAGGCTATGTCTATCGCAGAGCCGGAAATGGCGGTACAGACTATTACGGGGTTCTGAGAGGTGCAAAATCAGTCGGAACTCCTGCAATACTCATGGAACATGGATTTCATACAAACATTCAGAACACTGAATTTCTTCTTGATGATGAAAATTTGAAAAAAATTGCTGTTGCTGAAGCTGATATAATTGCAGAATACTTCAAGGTAAGAACTTCTGATAACAGCTATGCATCATCTTTTAAACCTTATACAGTCAGAGTTCTTGATAACTGCCTGAATATCAGAAAAAATGCAGGAATGTCAGGCAAAATCGTTGGCACTATTACAAATCATGCTGTTTATACAATTGTAGATGAAAAACAGGCTGATGGCGTTGTATGGGGCAGACTCAAAAGCGGTGCAGGCTGGATTTCATTGCATGAAAAGTACATTAAAAAGCTTTAAAAAGGCGTTTAAAAGCCGTTTTAAGGCTTCTAAAAACAAAAAATCGGGGCAGTTTTTACTGTCCCGATAAATTTTACTTATGAAAGGAAAATTTAAATGAAAAGTTTTATAGCATGGGTAGGAGGAAAAATGCTGCTTGCAAAGAAAATCATTGCAGAATTTCCTGATGAAAGCACGGTCGGCAGATATATCGAGGTTTTCGGCGGTGGCGGCTCTGTCCTGTTTGCCAGACAGCCGCATAAACTGGAGATTTATAATGATGCAAATCATGAACTTGTCAATTTATTCAGATGTATGAAATATCATAAAAATGAACTCGAAAAAGAAGTATCAGGCTACATAAACAGCAGAGAGATTTTCTGTGAATTGAAAGAACGTCTTGAAAATGGCGTAGGATTTACCGATATTCAGAGAGCTGCCATGTTCTTCATTAAAACCAAAATCAGCTATGGAGCAGATGGCAGAACATTCGGCTGCAATAAGAAAAATATATCGGCTGACAGATTTTCAGAAATTTCACAGCGTCTCAAAAATGTGGTTATTGAAAATAAGGACTTTGAAAATCTTATCAAGGTGTATGACCGTCCCGATGCACTGTTCTATTGTGACCCTCCATATCATACAACGGAGGGATATTATGATGTTGTTTTCACTGAATCAGACCATGCAAGGCTCAAAAATACACTTGATAACATCAAAGGAAAATTCATTTTATCGTATAATGATGATGAATTTATAAGGAACTTGTACAAGGACTATACTATTATAGAAACTGAACGTCAGAATAATCTCAGCAAAGGCAGCTACAAAGAATTAATAATCAAAAACTTCTGATGTATTTTTTTTAGAGTAAAAATAACTGATACAGTTAATCTATTGTAAAATAAATATATATTATAACTCCTGAAATCAATTGTGCATACAATACAAATCCAAGCCTGAATGATTGTGCAGTCAGATGACTTGCTGTCATGCCGGAACAGAGTTATACTGTGTACACAATAAAAATACCACTCAGGAGGAAAACACAATGACAAAAACAGAAGAAAGAATGCTTAATAAAATCAAGGAACTCAAGGCACTTGAAAGGGAGATTGCAGAGCTTCAGGAACAGGCTGATGACATAAAGGCGGAAATTAAGCTCAAGCTTGAAAGCAATAACCTTACAGAAATGCAGGTTGACATTTTTACAGTAAGGTATACACCATACAGTTCACAGAGATTTGATACAAAAACCTTTAAAAAAGATTACAGCGACCTTTATGAACAGTATACAAAAGAAACCCAGAGCAGAAGATTTTCAATATCATAGGAAAATAAAAAAAAGCGAAGCAGTAAAATGCTCCGCTTTTTTGCTTGTTCATGCAATAACAGCTATGGTTATTTTATAACTAAACATAGACAAATCATTTATAATCTATTATAATAGTATCTGGAGATGATGAAAATGATAAAGATAAACCTTTCAAAAATACTCGGTGAACGCAGAATTTCTCAGGCTGACCTTGCAAGAGCAAC
>DJFA01000086.1 GCA_002431975.1 Ruminococcus sp. UBA5884 | reverse complement strand
AGCCTCGTAATCCGCTCCATATTTTGCAGGACTTCTGAAATATGAAGTCCTTTTTGTTATATTCTGACATTTCGATTGACATCAACTGATTTATGTTATATAATATATCTCATATAATTTTTTTAATTCTGAAAGGAGAAACTTTATGGATTCTGATGGGAGCCGATTGTGGATTTTTATTCTGCTTTATGCCTTGGTTATTATGGTGAAAGCTTTCTTTGCAGCTGCTGAATATGCTGTTACTGAGGCAAGCGATTCAAAAATCCGTTCGCTTGCGGAAAAAGATAAGAAATATAAAAAGCTTCTGGAGCTTGTTTCAAAGCCTTCTGATATGCTCAACGCCTTTTCCGTAAACAAAATTCTGCTCAATATATGTGCCTCATTTATCATTCTTGCCGGTGCAGGAGAAAGACTCTGCAATATTTTAAAAAGTGCTTTTTCTGCTCCTGAACTGCTTTACCGCATAATTTCATACCTTGCTCTCTTTATAGCCAATGCTGTTCTGATTATTGTTCTTACCGAATTTATGCCGAAAAGATTTATTCACAGAAAAATTGATTCATTTTCTGTAAAATGCGTTCCGGCTGTAAAGTTCATGATAAAATTCGTTGCACCGATAAAAGCTGTATCTCTTGGAATTTCCTTTGTTCTTTCAAAAATATTCGGACTTTCGGATTCTGACGGAAAAGATACCGTTACTGAGGAGGAAATTCTCATGATGGTTGAAGCCGGAAACGAAACCGGCGTTATTGAGGAAAGTCAGCGTGAAATGATAAACAATATTTTTGAATTTGGCGATTCTGTCGTTTCTGAAGTAATGACACACAGAACAGATATCGTTGCCGTAAATGTCACTGACAGACTCAATGACATTGTATACCTTGCCATAAATGAGGGATTTTCAAGAATCCCTGTATATGAAAACAATATTGATACAATAATAGGTATCATATACGTAAAGGATTTGCTCTGCCTTATAGGCTGCGAACATTCAGAGGATTTCAGTATCCCCGACTTTATGCGTGAGGCTATGTATATCCCTGAAACAAACAAATGCAGCGATGTTTTTGAAACTATGACGCTCAAAAAAACTCAGATGGCTGTTGTAGTCGATGAATACGGCGGTACTGCCGGCATAATCACTATTGAGGATTTGCTTGAGGAAATAGTAGGCAATATTCAGGACGAATATGATGAAGATGAACAGGAATTTGAAAAAATTGATGACAATATCTATACTATTCTCGGCTCTGCTGACCCTGAGGATATTTTCCCGAAACTCGGTCTTGAAATTCCTGAAGACTTCAATTATGATACAATGAGTGCCTTTATTGTAAATCTCCTCGGCAGGATTCCTTCAGAGGACGAAATGCCCTCCGTTATATACGAAAATATTGAATTTACTGTGCTTCTCGTTGAAGATAACTGGATATCAAAAATAAAAGCGGTAAAATTATCCGGTAATGATGATGATTCATCATCGAAAGGAGTCGAAAATGAATAAATTTATAAGTGCAGCAGCCTGTGCCGGCATACTTGTTATGCTTGGCGGCTGTTCAGCTTATGACCGTTCATACAGTACATCAGATGCGGATACTTCAGATGCTGTTTCAGATACTGCGGATTTAACAAGTATTATAACTTCTGAACAGATATCAGATACATTATATTTATTTACGGAAAGTTATACTCAGGATACTTTTTTCTATACGGAAGAACCGGCTGTTTCATTTTCTGATATACGTTTCACTGAAAGCAGCTGTACTCAGACTATGCCGCCTGAAACCAGCAATGCGGCTGTTTCAACTGCCGTTTCTGAAAATCCTGAAAACAATATAATAGTTATTCACCCTTCACCGAATATATACGGCTATACCCCTAAATTCTATCAGCTCAATTCCGATGAACAGACTGCATATGATGAAATTGTAAAGGGTATGACTCTTTTAAGGGACGAAATCCCTTTATCAGTAAACCTTACTGAAAAACAGTTCCTTAAAGTATATCATGCCGTTATGACTACAATGGAACAGCAGTTCTATGCTCCGATAAGGGAATATACCCTTGTAAGCGTTGAATCAACAGGATTTATCTTTTCAATGAAACCTGTCTACGGCTTTTCAGCTGATGAACTGGATTCAGTTTCAAAAACTATGAGTGCAAAGGCTGATGAGATAATGTCTTCAATATCTCCTGATATGTCAGATGTTGATATTATAAAACTATTCCATGATACGATAATTCTTAACTGTAACTATTCATCTGAAAGCATCAATTCAGGAAATGCATACGGTGCTTTGATAGAGGGCAATGCCTTGTGCGAGGGCTATTCAAGAGCTATGTCATATCTCTGTTTAAAAGTCGGCATTCCCTGCGAAATAGTTACAGGTACGGCTGATGGCGTTCCGCATATGTGGAATATGGTCGAGCTTGACGGAAAATGGTATAATATCGATTTGACATGGGATGACCCTGTTTTCAATCCGCCTGTATCGGATTATATCAGCTACAGCTTTTTCAATGTGACTGATTCACAGATTCAGAAAACTCATACTCCTGATAATTCTGATTTCACTTATCCTGTTGCATATTCTACCGATGCTGATTATTTTATTTATTATAATCTTTATATAGATAATTCTGAAAATGCCAACGATATCATCTATAACGGCATTGCTTCAGCTGTTTCAAATCAGCAGAATTTTGCAGTGTTCCGCTTTGGCAGTCAGCAGATTTTCGATGAAGTCACGGATAACCTTTTCAGCAACGCATGGAACGGATTTTTTGCCGTCATTGATGATTATAATGCTCAGAATACCAATCAAATCGACAAAAGCCGTATAAGTATCAAGAAAAATACTGATGAACTTATTATAAGAATTTCATTCTGAGGTGAATTAATATGATTTCATGGGGCAAAATGAGAAAAGTCCTTGAAAATGACAATATTGCTGACTGCCTTAAAGGCAGATTACGCTATTTTGTTACTCATTACAGAAAATCTCATGACCAGGAAGGCTGTGCAAGAATATATCTTGACGGCTCAGAGGTGCTGAATTCGTGTTATTATGAATGGGCGGGGCAGTATTACCGCTGTTTACACAAAGTAAAACGCAGTGATGATGACGACTTTAAAACTCTGCATCAGAAAATAAACATTGAGGCATTGAATAACAAGGGATTTGACCAGAATCATTTTTATGAGGCGTTTTATATCTATAATAATTCTGATATCAGGCAGAGTATCTGTTCTGAAAACCCTCTTGTAAGAGTTTTTGCTGTTATGGATAAGCGTATCGGAAAGAGAACTTTGTATAAAATTGCTGAAAATCTGGATAAACAGCCGGATTGGGTGCAGATTTTGTACAAAATCAGGTTGAATGCTGAAAAAATCTGATTTTTTTATTGACAAACGGTATGAAACGTGTTATACTAATGAAGCTGTCGAACGAGGCAGTAAAAAACAAGAGAAAATCAAGTGAAAATTCAAAAAACTTTTGAAAAAAAG
>DJFA01000090.1:186-2612 GCA_002431975.1 Ruminococcus sp. UBA5884 | reverse complement strand
CTCCCGAAAATCAGCGTATTTTCGGTGACTTCATTGTTCAGAGAATTATCTGGACAACTAAAAAATATTTTCAATCGCTCTGTGCTATGCAGGGCGATTTTTTTATGTTGATGTAACTTAATTAATATGGTCTTGCAATAATGGATTTCAAGGATTGATATTATCAGATTTTATTGCAACTATATAAAGAAAAAACAACTGTTGGTTCAGAAAAATTACAGATTATAAACTTAAAATCGTTTTTCATAAGATTTTATTCGTACAATTTTTAAAAAATAATTATTATTTTACTTGACACTATTGTTAATATGTTATAAAATTAATATAGTAAATATTTAATTTATCGGGGAATATAATTCATACAAAAAATTTTTTTATAGGAGAGGGTTAATATGTCAGGAACATTGAAAAAAATCATATCTGCGGTAACAGCAGCTGTAGTTATGAGTACTTATTTTGCAATTCCTTTAGCAGCATCAGCTGAAAGTACAGGAGTTATCTTTGAAAGCGAAGTTGAAAAAATAGATGGTGTGGAAAACTGGACATCAATTTATGAAACACAGCTTCCCGGATATTCAGGAGATGGGTTTGCTTATCTTACAAGCAGTAATATCGAATTTGAAGTAGAAGCACCTGAAGAAGGCTTGTATGAATTTGATGTAAGATATGCACAGATACTCTCTGAAGAAGGCAGAATGCAGACAATTGAAATCAATGGTTCAGAATACACAAAGGTATTTGCTTATTCTGATAAATGGCAGGACGCAGAGTTCGGTAAATTCAGACTTAAAAAAGGAACAAACAAAATTGCATTAGTTCCTAAATACGGCTATGCTGCGTTTGATACAATTACAGTAAAGAAAGCTGAAATGCCTGATTTGAAGGCAACTGCCACAGCTGTTCCATGCGATAAAAATGCAACAAAAGAAGCTAAAAGTCTTATGAGCTACCTTTATGATGTATATGGAACAGGTATTCTTTCAGGTCAGCAGACAATTTACGGCGGCGGTCATAAAGTGAATACAACAATCCGTTATGATGCTGATAAGGATATTTGTGTTGATGATACAGGAAAGACATACAGCTTTGATGAAGCTGATAAGGCTGTTGCTGATGATGGTTCAAAATTCGTCTGGAAATGTACTGACGAAAATGGTCAGGTTTACAGCTATGATTCACAGAACCGCAATTATAACTACTGCGAATATGACAGGGAACTTAAATATCTTCAGGAAACAGTCGGTGATATGCCTGCAATACAGGGCTTTGATTTCGGAGCAAACTGCCCGTGCTATCAGTGGGACGATGGAATTGTTGAGAGAATGATTGACTGGACAAACAATAAAAATGGTATCTGTACAGCCTCATGGCATATAAATGTTCCGGTTACTATGGCTGATTATACACTTGGCGAACCGCTTGATTTCTCAAAGACAACATATTCTGAAAAATGCGATTTCAGTCCTTCAAAGGCTATGGAAAAGGGAACTCCTGAAAATGATTACTGGGAGCTTTGTATTAAAAATCTTGCTGAACAGCTTTCAAGATTGCAGGACGCAGGAGTTCCGGTAATATTCCGTCCTCTTCATGAAGCAGACGGCAACTATTCAAACGGCGGAGTTTCATGGTTCTGGTGGGGCAAGGAAGGCCCTGAGGTATATAACAAGCTCTGGAAATACCTTCAGACAGAACTTCAGGAAACATACGGAATCCACAACTTAATCTGGGAACAGAATCTTTATGCATGGTCAGATGCTTCTGCTGAATGGTATTCAGGCGAAGATTATGTTGATATTGTAGGATATGACAAATACAATACACAGTATAACCGTCATGACGGCAAGACAAGCGGCCCTAATCTTGATGCAGAATCAGGCATATTCTGGAAACTCTATGATACAGTAGAGGGTAAAAAGATGGTTGCAATGCCTGAAAACGATACAATCCCGTCACTTGATAATATAACAATTGAAAAAGCCGGCTGGCTGTATTTCTGCCCTTGGTATGATGAGGAAAGCAGCCCGAAATTCATTTCAGGTGAAGATTATCAGGATATCGATGAATTAAAGAAGCTTTATAAGAGTGATTACTGTATTACACTTTCAGAACTCCCGGAAAACTGGAAAAATTACAAGTCTTCAGATGTACCTGTTGAAGGAGATATTCCGGGCGATATAAACGGTGATAAGTTCGTAAATATATTTGATTTTGTTATGCTTAAAAATTATCTTTTAGGTACAGGCTCTGAAAAAACAGATGCTTATGATGTAAATGGTGATGGAAGCATTAATATTCTTGATGCAGTTTTACTGAAACAATATATTCTGGGTATGGATGTAAAACTTTCATAGTCTGCAATAAATAAAAGCCCTCTGTTTAATAACAGGGGGCTTTATTAAACGCCAATTCGATGAATTGTTTATGTA
>DJFA01000090.1:0-140 GCA_002431975.1 Ruminococcus sp. UBA5884 | reverse complement strand
TGAAATTCCGGTGAATCTGACGGGCGACCAATGGTCGCCCCTACAAAATATAAGAAAAAACCATATTTTCAATCATAAAATTTTTTTCGATTGACTTTAATGCCAATTCGATGATTATTATTTGTAGGGGCGAACTGTGT
>DJFA01000077.1 GCA_002431975.1 Ruminococcus sp. UBA5884 | reverse complement strand
AGAGCAGATGACTGACTGTCAACTGTATCCGAAGCAGATGTTTTTGAAGCTGCTGACGATATGCCGGAATCTGTTCCTGATGAAGATGATGCCATATCCTGCGAGGTACAGCCTGCAAGAGTCAGGAGAGCTGTAAGCTGGATAAGTATTGATTTTTTCATATGTAATGCTCCTTTCATAATTATTCTTCTGTTCTTTAAATCGTTGTTTAAAGTATATCATATCATCAGCCGGATTAAATGTCAATACTGTGAAATTATGATGAAAATTAAAAAAATTGATTGAAGCAGAATTTTATGATATAATTGATAAAAGGAGTGATTTAATTGAATATGATAGACGGCGGAAAAAAATTTGACTGGGGAAGAACATCAGCAGACTATGCACAGTTTCGTGATATATATCCGGAGAAATTCTACAGAAAAATAACTGAAAGAAATCTTTGTGTAAAAGGTCAGAAAGTTCTTGACATAGGAACAGGAACAGGTGTTCTGCCAAGAAATATGTATATTTACGGTGCTGAATGGACAGCAGCAGATATGTCTGAAAATCAGATTCATCAGGCGGAAATACTTTCTGCCGACATGAATATAAATTACTGCGTATCAGCAGCAGAAAATCTTGATTTTCCTGACAATTCATTTGATATTGTAACAGCCTGTCAGTGTTTCTGGTATTTTGACCATGAAAAAATCGTGCCGAATCTTTATCGTATGCTCAAACCTGACGGAAGGATTGTTGTTTTATGTATGGAGTGGCTTCCTTGTGATGATGAAATTGCAGGAGCAAGTGAAAAACTTGTATTGAAGTATAATCCTTCATGGAGCGGTGCAGGAGCAGTTGCTCATGAAATAGAAATTCCTGAATGCTATAATGAAAAGTTTATAAAGGAATATCATGAGGAATATTTTCTTGATGTTTATTTTACAAGAAAAAGCTGGAACGGAAGAATGAAATCATGCCGTGGAACAGGAGCATCACTTTCAGATAATGAATTGTCTGAATGGGAAAAAGAACATATCAGTCTGCTTGAAAGAATTGCTCCTGAAGAATTTTATATAAAGCATTATGCGGCATATACCATATTGAAAAAAAGAAATCCCTGATATCAGGGATTTCAGAATTTATTTTTTTGCAATCTGTGAAATGACCTTATTTATAAGTTTTCCGTCAGCCTTTCCTTTAAGGTCAGCCATAATGGTTTTCATATACACGCCCTTATTGCCTGAAGCGATAAGCTCGCCGAATTTTTCAGAAATATATGGAACGAGTTCTTCTTCAGTCATCTGTGCAGGAGCATATTCCTTGATGACATCAAGCTTGTACTTATATTCCTCAAGCTGCTGTGCAGCATCGGCAGGGCAGGTATCAACCTGTTCCTTGGCAATTTTAAGTTCTTTAAGTATAACTGAATCGACAAGTTCATCAGTGATATTATCTCTTGTTCCTTCATCGATAGCAGTTTTCTTGACAGAGGCAATAAGAGTCTGGATGGCTTCTTTACGCAAAGTATCCCTGGCTTTCATAGCTTCTTTAAGACCATTCTGTAATTCTGCAAAATTCATTAAAAAACACCTCCGTAAATATTTACAGTATTATTATAGCACTTAACATTAATATATGCAACAATTATCATAATAAAAATATTCAATATTTTGTAGGGGCGAACTGTGTTCGCCCGTTAGATTCATCGGAATTTCAGATGGGTAATAAATGATTTTTATGCAGAAAACAAATATCGGATTTATGGTTTAACCATAATCTGAGCGGGCGAACACAGTTCGCCCCTACATAAACAATCCGTTATATTATAGTGCCGCCGCCGACAACCTTTTCACCGTCATATAATACAACAGCCTGACCGCTTGTAACAGCTCTCTGCGGTTCATCGAAAACGACTTTTATTTTTCCGTCATCAAGCTGAGTTACAACAGCAGGTCTGTCAGTCTGGTTGTATCTTGTTTTGGCAGTAACACGCATAGGTTCAGTAATTTTTTCAACTGATATGAGATTTACATCATCAGCTAAAAGTTCTGATGTGAAAAGGTCAGCCTCATCACCGAGAGTTACAGTATTGTCAACGGGATTTTTAGCGGTTACGAATACAGGTTTTCCAAGAGCTATTCCAAGACCTTTACGCTGACCTATTGTATAATTTATGATACCTTTGTGAGTTCCGAGGATATTTCCGTATTTGTCAATAAAATTGCCTTCTTTTATTTCAGCACCTGAAAATTTTCTGATAAATGCGGCATAATCGCCGTCAGGAACAAAGCATATATCCTGACTGTCAGGTTTTCTTGAATTGACAAGACCGGCAGCTTCTGCAATTTTTCTTACTTCTTCCTTTTTATATCCGTAAAGAGGGAAAAGAGTATGTTCAAGCTGATGCTGAGTCATTCCATAAAGTACATATGTCTGGTCTTTTGAGCGGTCTTTCGGGCGGCTGAGAATGAAACGTCCTGATTTTTCATCAAATTCCCTGAGGGCATAGTGACCTGTAGCTATATAGTCATATCCGAGAGTTTCCGCACGGTTAAGCATTTTATCAAATTTTATATGCCTGTTGCATTCAATGCATGGATTAGGAGTTTTTCCGCAGATATAACTCTGTGCAAAATTCTTCATGACGCATTCGCTGAAACAGTCCTTGAAATTGAATACCATATGTTCAAAACCGAGTTTATATGCAACACTCCTTGCATCTTCAACATCTGAAAGAGAACAGCATGTACGGGTAGTTTTTTCCTGTATTATGTCATCATCTGAAAACAGCTTGAGAGTCACGCCTGTGACCTCATAGCCACTGTCGCAGAGAATTTTTGCCGCAACGGAACTGTCAACTCCTCCGCTCATGCCGACCATAACTTTTTTAGCCATAATTTTCTACTCCTTGTATAAAATTCAATAGAAAAAACCGCCTGAAACGGATTCAGAACGGTTTTTTCTGGAGCTTGTGACGGGATTTGAACCTGCGACCTGCTCATTACGAATGAGCTGCACTGCCAGCTGTGCTACACAAGCTTTGACAAATATATTTTACCATAATAAAAAAATATGTCAAGAGTACTAAAAAAATTTTTTTCAATAATAAAAATTTTTTTAAATTGAAATTGTAATTTCAGAAATAATATGATATAATAATGAATAATGATGATTTTTGTAAAACCAGGAGGAAATTATGCAGAAAAAATTAAGAAGAAACAACGTATTTGAAGTAGTAATCATAGTAATACTGCTTCTGCTCATCGTATTTGCATTCGGTGTGAATATGCTTTTCTACAAAGACAGTGCCGCACCAAAATTTTTAGGCAAATACTATGTCTATGTCACAGATGAGGAAAATATGGACGGCATAAAGAAAGATTCAGCCGTTATCTGTGACGGCACAGCAATTGGAAATCTCCAGCTCCAGAATGTTGTGCTTGCATCAGTGAATGATGACAATGACAAGGCTGTTCTGAGAATAGTAGGCATGGATGATGCTACATACACTCTCAGAAGCGATTATTCCGAAACAGATGATTCAATCATAATCCCTAAACAGAATGTTCTTGCACTCTGCCGCTGGACAAGCAATGAATTTGGCAAGTTCGTTATGTTTGCAACATCAAATGCAGGAATAGTACTGCTTATTGTTCTGCCATGTACAATAATAGTTCTGCTCCAGGCTGTACGTATACTCGATAAGGATAATAATTCAGATACAGCTGATGAAAAGAACAGAAAAGCCAGGGAAAAAGAAAAAGCAAAACGTAATGCAGAAGCTGCAAAGAAAAACAGAAAAGCTGCTCTTGAATCCGATGATGATGACAACAGAATCTACAAAAGACCAGAAGTTATAAAGACTGTTGATGAAGAAGAATATGCTGAGGTTCAGAAAAATGTAGAGGCAAAAATTGCTGCTGCTGAAAAAATATATGCTCCTGAACCTGAAAAAGAACCGGAAATACCTGATACTCTTGAACCGGTTGAAGAACCTGTCAGTGTTCCTGAACCTGAACCGGTTGAAGAACCAGTCAGCGTTCCTGAACCTGAACCGGCTGAAGAACCAGTAAGCGTTTCTGAATCAGTTGAGGAAATTCTTGAGGAAATCAGTGTTTCAAAATCTGTTAAAGAACCCGAGAGAACAGAATCAGCAAGAAAACCATCTGCTCCGCCGGCTCCGAAGAAGAAAAAGCCTTCATCATCTGCCAATAAGTACTCCTCAAATAAATATACATCAAATGCTGTAAGAAGAAGTACACACAAAACATCAGTTGATGATTTGCTTAAAACAATTGACAGTGAAAAATCAAGGCATCATAAATAAAACATGAAAAAATTCCGGTTTTTGCCGGAATTTTTCGTTTATTCTGTAGGGGCGACCATTGGTCGCCCGCCTGAATTATGGTTAAACCATAAATTCGATTGGTTTTTTGTCTGAAATTATGGTAAATGCAACGGGCGACTAATGGTCGCCCCTACAAAACGAATTTAATTTCAGATAAATGAATCACAGAAACAATTATCGAACTGGCATTATTTTAATCAATAGTTTTATGCTCATGAAAGTTTCCGAGGAATCTGAAATCATCAACTGTATCATTCATTTCCATGATAAGTGATGAAACCTTGACATCATCAACATTTCCCTCAAAATCAAGATAGAATACAACATCAAAGCTTCCGTCAGGAATAGGACGGCTTTCAATCCTTTTGAGATTAAGACCGGATACAAAGAATTTTGTAAGGAGTCTGTAAAGGCTTCCTGTCTTATGCGGAAGTTTGAGCATTACTGAAATTGTATCAGCATCATTTTCCCTTAAAAATTTCTTTGATATGCATATGAATTTTGTATAGTTCGGCTTTGAATCAGCAATATTTTTCTTTATTATTTCAAGTCCGTAGAGTTCAGCACATTTTTCTGAACATATCGCCGCAATAGGTTCATCGCTTTCCTTTGCATAAAGAGCAGACATTGCAGTGTTTGCATATGAAACAGCTTTGAATGAGCCGGATTTTAAAAATTCAGAACATTGTGAAAGAGCATGAGGATGAGAGTATACAGCGGTTATATCTTCAAATCTTGTATTTTTCTTAGCTGCAAGACAATGACATATTTCAATGTTGACAGATGAAACAATATAGAAATTATGCTTTTTCATAAGGTCATATGTCTGGGTTACAGAACCCGCAGTTGAATTAAGTATCGGGAGAATACCAAAATCCGCAGTACCGTCCTCAACGGCTCTGAATACATCATTGAAATCACTGCAGAATTTTATATCCTTGCTGCTGCCGAAAAGCTTTTTTGCAGCTTCTTCGGAATTTGAACCTTCAACGCCCTGACATATGATATTCCTTGCTGTTTCAGTATCAAGTGTTTTATATTCAGGAAACGGGATATTTTTATAAATCTCATACTGCTGGAGAGATTTGCTTATATCCATAATACTGAGGAATAATGCAGTAGAGCCGTCCCTGAGCTGCTCCGGAGCTTTATCCCTTATTTTTTCAATTATCTGATTTTCACGGTTTCCCTGAAATATCGGGAGATTGTTTTCTTTTTTGTAAACAGCAACCTGTCTGCATAAATCCATTCTTTTTTCAAATATTGACAGTATTTCGCTGTCGATTTTATCAATTTCATTTCTTAAATAATTCAAGTCCATATTTTTAAAACCGCCTTTCATGTTTATATTATACATAAAATCAAAATAAAAAACAATATAAAAATATTGAAAAGATTTTAAATGTATGTTATAATATAGTGTCTATAGGTGTAAATTGAAATAAAGGGGGAGCATATTTGAGAATAATTGGGATAGACCCCGGCTATGCAATAGTAGGATTCGGAGTCCTTGATTATGACGGCTATAAATTCAGACCTGTTGAATATGGTGCAGTTACCACCGAGGCAGGAATGAATTTCCCTCAGCGTCTTAAATGCATCTATGAGGATATAAACTTTATACTGGACAGATTCAGACCTGATTTCATGGCAATAGAAACTCTGTTTTTCACAACAAATCAGAAAACTGCAATAAATGTTGCACAGGCAAGAGGAATAGTTGTTCTTGCCGCAGCACTCAGGAATATGCCGGTTTTTGAATATACGCCGCTTCAGGTGAAACAGGCTGTTGTGGGCTATGGAAAAGCTCAGAAAAATCAGGTTATGGATATGACAAGACGTATTTTAGGACTTGCTGAAATCCCGAAGCCTGACGATGCTGCCGATGCTCTTGCAATAGCTATATGCGGCGGACATTGTTCAGTTGTATGATAAGGACTGATTGTATATATGATTTACAGTGTAAGAGGAAAACTTATATATAAAGATACTTCACTTGCAGTAATTGAATGTGCAGGAGTGGGATATGCCTGCCGCACAACGCTTTCAACCGTTTCAGAACTCGGTGATATCGGTTCTGAACAGTTTCTTTACACATATCTAAGCGTAAAGGAAGATGGTGCGGAGCTTTTCGGATTCAAAAGCCTTAAAGAGCTTGACTGCTTTAAAATGCTTATATCAGTTTCAGGAGTAGGCCCTAAGGCTGCACTTTCAATACTTTCTGATATACCGGCTGATAAATTCATAATGCTTGCAGCCTCAGGCGACAGCAAGGCTTTTACAAAGGTAAAAGGCATAGGTGCAAAAACTGCACAGCGTATAGTTCTTGAACTGAAAGATAAAATTCAGAAAAATGACCTCATTTCATCTGTCAGTTCACAGTCATATAATTTTCCGGCTGCTGATTTCAATGAAAATTCAAATATTTCAGAAGCAGTTTCAGCACTTACAGTGCTTGGATATTCAAATGCTGAAATAATGCCTGTAATCTCAAAGCTTGATGCCTCTCTGCCTTCATCAGAGCTTATAAAGCTTGCACTCAAAGCAATAGCATCAGCAAAATTCAGCTGAGGAGGATTGTAATTTGATAGAAACAGGAGATATGAAATTTGAAAACGATACTCAGCGTATGGTTTCACCTGAATTTAGTTCAAAGGACAGCGAAACGGAATTTTCGCTCCGCCCGAAATGTCTTGGGGAATATATAGGTCAGGACAAGGCAAAGGAAAACCTTGCAGTCTATATTGAAGCTGCAAAAAGACGAAATGAACCGCTTGACCATGTTCTGCTTTACGGGCCGCCGGGACTCGGCAAAACTACTCTTGCCGGAATAATTGCCAATGAAATGGGAGTAAATCTAAGGGTAACATCAGGCCCTGCAATCGAAAAACCCGGAGATTTGGCTGCACTTCTTACAAATCTTTCTGAAAATGACGTTCTGTTTATCGATGAAATCCACAGGCTTTCCCGTGCCATTGAAGAAATAATGTATACGGCTCTTGAGGATAATGCACTTGATATAATGATAGGAAAAGGCCCTTCAGCACGTTCAATACGAATTGATTTGCCACGTTTTACGCTTGTCGGTGCGACTACAAGGGCAGGACAGCTTACTTCACCTCTGCGTGACAGATTCGGTGTTATATTAAGACTTGAACCATATACAGATGAACAGCTCTGTGATATAATAAGAAGAAGCAGCATGATACTTGATATACCATGCGATATTGACGGAGCTTATGAAATTGCAAGACGTTCAAGAGGTACACCGAGAATTGCAAACAGACTCTTGAAACGTACACGTGATTTTGCTGATGTTCTTGGAAACGGAGAAATTACCGCCAAAACAGCTAAAATGGCTCTTGATAAGCTTGAAATAGATTCCATGGGACTTGACAGTCTTGACAAGCGTATGCTTACAATGCTTATAAAGGGATACAACGGAGGGCCTGCGGGTCTTGAAACGCTTGCCTCTGCAATAGGCGAGGAAGCTGTGACGCTTGAAGATGTATGCGAACCGTTCCTTATGCAAATCGGATTCCTTGCAAGAACTCCGAGAGGCAGATGTGCGACAGAGCTTGCATACCGTCATCTTGGCTTTTCAAAGAATAACTAAAAACCAGCATGAATTGCTGAAAAGATAAATCAGCGGACTGATTTTGATTCCGCTATGATGCCAGTTCAGTCAATATGCCGGACTCCTTGAAAATACCGGCTTTGGATTGAAACAAAAATTTCAGGAGGTCAATAAAATGAAAAAAATATGCATATCAATTGCAGCTTTTCTTGCAGTCTTTATGACAGGCTGTGAAACATATCAGGATAATTTGATAGGCAATGAAGTTACTGATACATCAGTATCAGAAACAGCTCCTTCAGTTTTCGATGAAGTGACAGAAACTGCTCCGGATATCTCATCACCGGAGGTTACTACTGTTGTAAGCGGAGAAACAACAGAGGATACAGGCATAAGCATAAATCTTGACTATGATGCAATAGCTACTGCTGAAAGTGAGGCAGCTGCGGTTTCTGATACGGATATTTCAGCATCAACCGGCATTTCTTCAGGAAATTACACAAGTGAGGACGGCAGACCGCCGCTTTCAGATGACCTCAAGGATTTCTATACAAGTGCCCTTGAAGTATACAGCAAGATATACTACTGTTCATTCACAAGCGACACATCAACTCCTGTATGGGTAAATGGCAAGAACGGCTATACAAGAGTAACAGATACACGTTTCCCTGACTATCAGAGTCTTTATACATTTGCAAGCTATTATTTCACTGATGAGCTTATGAGCAGTCAGATACTCCCTTACGGTCAGACTGATTTCGTTGACAAATACGGTGCATTCTATATGGCTCCTTCATCAAGACAGAAAAATCAGGCTTATGCAGGTCATGTATTCAGGCTTGTAAGCCAGACAGATACTGAAATAATATGTACTGCCGATGTTTACTATGTTCTTGGAAATGATGCAGTGAATACAGCTCCTATTTTCTATACTGAACCGGCTGACAAGAGTAAATATGCTGTAAGTCAGGTATCATTCAAGCTCACCGCTTTTGAGGACAGATGGAAATTCAGCGAGTTTTCAATAATCAATTAAGGATATGATTTCATAATATGTAAGGGGATATTTTTACCCCTTACGACTTTTTACAAAGGAGATTTTTTATAATATGGGCAGACTTTTCGGCACAGACGGTGCAAGAGGCATTGCTGTAACAGAACTTACCTGTGAAACCGCAATGCAGATAGGCAGAGCAGCAGCTCTTGTACTTACAAAAACTATGAGCCATAAACCGGTTATATTTATAGGCAAGGATACAAGAATTTCATCTGATATACTTGAGGCAGCTCTTGCAGCCGGCATATGTTCAGTAGGAGCAGATGTTAAAATACTCGGCGTAGTTCCGACTCCGGCAGTTGCATATCTTGTAAGAAACAGCAATGCAGATGCAGGAATAATGATATCAGCTTCACATAACAGCGTTGAATTTAACGGAATAAAACTTTTTGCCTCAAGCGGATATAAGCTTTCAGATGAAATTGAGGAGGAAATTGAAGAACTTATTCTTGACAGACCTCAGGATATAAAGCTTGTATCAGATACAGCAGTAGGAAGAATATATCATTATGAAAATGCTGCAAAAACATATTCTGATTATATAAAGAATATTGCTGATGCAGATGTTTCAGGACTTAAAGTTGCTCTTGACTGTGCAAACGGAAGTGCTTCAGCCACTGCAAAGGAGCTTTTCAGCTCACTTGGCTGTGAATGTATGCTTATAAGTGATTCTCCTGACGGAACAAATATCAATAAGAACTGCGGTTCAACACATATAGAACAGCTTCAGGAATTTGTCAGAAACAATAAATGCGATGCAGGATTTGCATTTGACGGAGATGCTGACAGATGTCTTGCCGTTGACGAAAACGGTGAACTCATTGACGGCGATAAGCTTATTGCACTCAATGCCCTTGAAATGAAGAAAAAAGGTATACTTAAAAACAATACCGCAGTCGTTACTGTAATGACAAATATCGGATTCAGGCATTTTGCCCGTGAAAATCAGATAAATACTGAATTTACAGGCGTAGGCGACAGATATGTTCTTGAAAGAATGCTTGAAGGCGGATTCAATATAGGCGGCGAACAGAGCGGCCATATCATATTCCTTGACCATGCAACAACCGGTGACGGTCAGCTTTCAGCAGTCAAGACCTTATGTGTTCTGGCTGATTCAAAAATGAAAATGTCAGAACTTGCTTCTGTAATGGAGGTATATCCTCAGGTACTTGTAAATGTAAAGATAACTGCTGCTTCAAAGGGTAAATGGAAAACAATACCTGAAATAACTGATGCGGTAAGTCGCTGTGAAGCAGAACTCGGCGATGATGGCAGAATACTTGTAAGAGAAAGCGGTACTGAACCTCTTATAAGAATTATGATAGAGGGAAAAGATACTGATGAAATACGCAGACTTGCTGATTCAGTAGCTGATATTATAAAAGAAAATCTTGAAACTTGCTGACAGAAAGGAAAATTTATTTGAGAATTGCAGATAAATGGAAGGATTACCGCATAGTTGATACTTCATGCGGAGAAAAGCTTGAAATCTGGAACGGTATTTCACTTATACGCCCCGACCCTCAGGTAATTTGGAAAACTCCGCATAAATCACCTCTCTGGAACAAGGCTGACGGTCATTATCACCGTTCATCATCAGGAGGCGGAAGCTGGGAATTTTCTTCAGATACTCCGAAAAACGCATGGGATATCTCATATGGTGAACTTAAATTCAATATAAAGCCTACCGGATTCAAGCATACGGGACTGTTTCCGGAACAGGCTGTAAACTGGGACTTTATGTCTGAAAAAATAAAAAATGCAGACCGTCCCGTAAATGTACTCAATCTTTTTGCATATACAGGAGGAGCAACTCTTGCCTGTGCAGCAGCCGGAGCAAGCGTATGCCATGTTGACGCTTCAAAGGGTATGGTAAACTGGGCAAGAGAAAATGCAGCTCTTTCAGGACTCAGCGACAAACCGATACGCTGGATAGTTGATGACTGTGAAAAATTCGTATCCCGTGAAATCCGCAGAGGAAGAAAATATGATGCAATAATAATGGACCCTCCTTCATACGGAAGAGGTACAGGCGGAGAAGTCTGGAAGCTTGAAGATTGTCTTTATGACCTTGTAAAACTCTGTTCAGAGGTTTTAAGTGATGAACCGCTGTTTTTCGTTCTCAACAGCTATACAACAGGGCTTTCACCGTCAGTAATGGCATATATAATAAATGATATAATTGCCGGAAAATTCGGCGGAAGCGTTTCAGCAGACGAAATTGGTCTGCCTGTTGAATCATCAGGAACACCTTTGCCATGCGGTTCAACTGCCTTGTGGCAGCAACGAGAACTTTATAAAAGTTTATAAAAACAAAAAAGTTAGCAGGGGAGCTTTCTAATGAGTTACAGAGCGATTAAAATAAAACTGTTTCCTACAAGAGAACAGGAAAAACTTTTGTGGCAATCGGCAGGAACAGCAAGGTTTGCGTATAACTGGGCAAAGAAATTTGCCGATACTTATTACAGGCTTTACAAGAAAAGTCTTAATGCAGGCAAGGCAAGAAAACACTTCACCAAGCTGAGAAACCGTAAAAAATATGCATGGCTCAAAGAAGTTTCCTCTGAAATACCGCAACAGGCAATCAAAGATTACTTTGAAGCATTGAATAAATTCTTTAAAAAGATTGCAGGTTATCCAGGATTTAAGTCGAGGAAAAGAAGTACTGTTTCGTTTTATCATTCAAACGCTAAGTTTACTGTATCTGACAATGTAATAAAGCTTGAAAAGATTGGTGAAATCAGAATGAAAGACGATAACAGACTTCCAAGAGGAAATTACAGACGTGATAAAAGTAAAGTTTGTAATCCGAGAGTCAAGTATAACGGAAAGTACTGGTATATCTCACTTTGCGTTGAAAACAAATATGAAAAATGCAAACTTGACAAAGATTTATCTGTTGGAATAGACCTTGCTACAGTAAGCAATTTTGAAAAATCTTTTGGAAACATAAACAAAACGCAGAGAGTACGCAGATTAAAGAAACAATTGCGTAGATTGCAACGTCAGGTTTCAAGAAAATATGAGAAAAATCGTTCAGGCAACAGATATCTCAAGACAAATAATATTATGAAACTTGAAAGAAAAATCAAACTCCTGCACAAAAGACTTTCAGATATTCGCCTTAATTATCTTCATCAGGTAACAATCTCTATAGCGAAAACCAAGCCGTACCGAATTGTTATGGAAGATTTAAATGTTAAGGGAATGATGAAAAACAAGCATTTGGCACAGGCAATATCAGAACAAGGTTTTGCAAAATTCATTGAACTTATGAAATATAAAGCTGAAAAGTTTGGGATAGAGTTTATTCAGGCAGACAGATTTTATCCATCAAGCAAAATTTGTTCACATTGTGAAAGTCTTAAAAAAGACTTGAAGCTTTCCGAAAGAATATATCATTGTTCTTGTTGCGGTTTTACGATTGACCGTGATAAAAATGCAAGTATTAATTTAGCAAATTATAAATTAGCGTAAAACCATTTATAAGGTTGAGTTAATATGTAGGTGTTGATGACACCGAATTTACGCTTTTGGAGTGTCATACAAACAGGAGTAGCAATATTGCAAAACTGGACACGTTGAAGAAAGAAGCAAACTATGTTGTTTTTTTATAAAGAATTATAAAGTTTACACATCAGAACAGGAATTGTTGAAAATGTTGAATGATATTATAAAAGCTGAAAATGTATATTTTTCATATCAGCACAGTGATGACAAGGATATCCATATGGCTGTAAACGGAATAACTCTTGATATACACAGGGGAGAATTTACAGCTGTTCTCGGCAGAAACGGTTCAGGAAAATCAACTCTTGCAAAGCATTTCAATGCAATACTTTTACCTGACAGGGGAAAAGTTTATGTAAACGGCATTGATACCAGTGATGAGGACAGAATTTTTGAAATAAGACAGTTTGCAGGAATGGTTTTCCAGAACCCTGATAATCAGATAGTATCATCTGTTGTTGAGGAAGATGTGGCATTTGCTCTTGAAAATCTCGGGGCTGAACCGGATATGATAAGAGAAAGAGTTGACGAGGCTTTAAAAGCAGTCGGTATGTATGATTACCGTCTGCATTCTCCGGCACAGCTTTCAGGCGGTCAGAAACAGAGAATTGCAATTGCGGGAATTATTGCAATGCGTCCGGACTGTATAATTTTTGATGAATCAACTGCAATGCTTGACCCGCAGGGAAGAAAGGAAGTTATCGGGATAATAAAACAGCTCGGCAGCAGATACGGCATAACATCAGTGCTTATAACACACTATATGGACGAAGCCGCAGAAGCTGACAGAATCATTGTTATAAATGACGGAAGCGTTATTATGGACGATACTCCCAAAGAAGTATTTTCAGATGTTGAACGTGTAAAGGCTGCCGGACTTGATGTTCCGCAGGTAACGGAGCTTGTATATGAACTTAATAAATGCGGTCTTTGTCTTGATAAGCATATTATTTCAGAAGATGAATGCACAGAGGCTCTTTCAGAATTGCTTGGAGGTTTGCAATGTCAGCAATAAAAACAGAAAATCTTACTTATATATACAGTGCAGGCACACCATTTGAAAAAATAGCTGTGAACAATGTGAATCTTGAAATAGAAAAAGGCGAATTTGTAGGGGTAATAGGTCATACAGGTTCAGGAAAATCAACTCTTATACAGCATTTCAACGGACTCCTTAAACCAACATCAGGAAAAGTATTTATAGATGATAATGATATATGGCAAAGCAAGGAGATTACACGCAGAACACGTTTCAAAGCCGGACTTGTATTTCAGTATCCTGAATATCAGCTTTTTGAGGATACAGTTTTCAAGGATATCGCATTCGGCCCTTCAAATATGGGGCTTGATGAGGAAGAAATAAAGGAACGTGTGCTTGAAAGTGCGGAAATGGTTGGTCTTTCTGAAAAAATGCTTGAAAAATCGCCGTTTGAGCTTTCAGGAGGTCAGAAACGCCGTGCGGCAATAGCCGGAGTCATGGCAATGAAACCGTCAGTGCTTATACTTGACGAACCGGCGGCAGGACTTGACCCTATGGGAAGAAATGAAATATTCAGCAGAATAAAACAGTATCATAAGAATACAGGAAGCACCGTTCTTATAGTTTCGCACAGCATGGAGGATATTGCGGCATATACCACAAAACTGCTGGTTATGAATCGTTCAGAGCTGTTCTGTTATGATGATACGGACAAGGTTTTTTCAAGAGCAGATGAGATTTCTGAAATCGGACTTGCAGTTCCGCAGATTACAAGCGTTTTCAGAGAACTCAGAAAAAAAGGCTTTGACCTTGAAGGTGATGCATATACTGTTGAATCAGCAAAAAGGCTTATCCTTGAATATATAAAAAAAAGAGGTGGCTCTGTTTGCTGAAGGATATAACAATAGGACAGTATTTTCCGGGAAGCAGTATAATACACAGGCTTGACCCGAGATTTAAAATAGTAATCACCGGATTGTTTATAATCATGGTCTTTTCAGCCGGTTCATTTGCAGGAATTGCAGCAAGTGCAGTCTATGCGGCGGCAGCTTACTGTATTTCAGGGATAAGCTTTTCACTTATGTGGAAGAATTTAAAGCATATAATCCCGATACTGCTTGTAACAGCGGTTATGAATCTTTTTTTTATAGATGGTGAAACTCTTTTTGAGATAGGATTTATAAAAATAACATATGAGGCTGTTGAGTCGGCAGTATTTATGATTTGCAGAATAATTCTGCTTATAATCGGTTCATCGCTGCTTACATATACAACCTCGCCGATTGCACTTACAGATGCGATAGAAAGACTGCTTTCACCGCTTAAAAGGTTTAAGCTTCCGGTTCATGAACTTGCAATGATGATGACTATTGCACTCAGATTTATTCCTACTATACTTGATGAAACTGATAAGATAATGTCAGCTCAGAAATCAAGGGGAGCTGACTGGGAAACAGGAAGTATCATGAAAAGATTAAAGGCTCTTGTGCCGATATTCATACCTCTTTTTGTATCAGCATTCAGACGTGCGGAAGAACTTGCAACCGCTATGGAATGCAGATGCTACAGAGGCGGAGAGGGAAGAACACGCCTTAAACAGTTAAAACTCAGTAAGGCGGATTATACAGCACTTGTTCTGACT
The DNA here is from genome assembly GCA_002431975.1 of Ruminococcus sp. UBA5884. Classification (GTDB taxonomy): domain Bacteria; phylum Bacillota; class Clostridia; order Oscillospirales; family Ruminococcaceae; genus UBA5884. The sequence goes on along the minus strand of DJFA01000077.1, from coordinate 709 downwards.
TTTGTATTCAATGCGGCTGTGATAGTGACAAATATATTTTTCGGAGGAGATTGATGCTGTATGCAGGCTATGATAAATTTCATGATAATATTTCTTATAGTTGTTCCGGCGGCAGCATTGATATATATTATAAAATCATTCTGGGATATTTCAAGAACAAGAAAACAGACTCAGGAAAAACTTATGGATATCATAACGGAATATGAGATAAAAAATAATGGCGGAGATGAAAAGTGAGAAATTTAAAGGTTATCATGTCATACCGTGGAACTAATTACCATGGATTTCAGATTCAGAATAATGCTCATACGGTTCAGGCAGAAGTTGAAAATGCTCTGGAAAAAATACTTAATCAGAAAGTTTCAGTAAACGGCTGTTCAAGGACAGATGCCGGAGTTCATGCAAATGAATACTGTTTTTCTGTTATGACTGACAGCAGAATAAATGAACTTGGATTTGTAAGAGGTATGAACGGTCAGCTTCCTGATGATATATCAATTCTTTCATGCGAGGAAGTACCGGAGGATTTTCATGCAAGATTTTCATGCAAAGCCAAGGAATATGTATATAAAATACATAACAGCGAATCAAAGAATCCGTTTGCTGCCGACCTTGAATATCATTACAGAAGAAAATTCAATGAACAGCTTGTACGCAGTGCGTCAGAATTTTTTAAGGGAACTCATGATTTCAGAAGTTTCTGTTCAGA
>DJFA01000014.1 GCA_002431975.1 Ruminococcus sp. UBA5884 | reverse complement strand
AATGGAGCTGGTGGACGGACTCGAACCCCCGACCTGCTGATTACAAATCAGCTGCTCTACCAACTGAGCTACACCAGCATTCAAAAAGTCGAGGCGACAGGACTCGAACCTGCGGCATCTTGGTCCCAAACCAAGCACTCTACCAAACTGAGTTACGCCTCGTTTTGTCATTCATATCAGACAGCTTCATTATTATAACTCAAAACAAAGCATTTGTCAATAGTTTTTTGAAAAAAATTTTAAAAAATTTTTGAAAAGTATCAGAAACTTAGTATTTACCGCAAAAGAACGGATTTTTTGTATCGGGTGAAAAGCTCACCCGATACAGTTTTTATATTATTATTCTTCTTTTTCAGGTTCAGCGTCAGCTTTTTCCTCAGAAACTTCCTTTTCCTCAGTTTTTTCTTCAGAGGCTTCATTTTTGTCAGTTTCCGGTTCTTTTTCATCTTTATTTTCTTCAGAGCATTCATCATCAGGGCATTCGCCGCACTGACAGGTATAATCAACAAATTCTTCTTCGCCGTCAAAGAAATCGTCATCGAAATCATCTTCACATTCAGTGAATTTTATTTTTTTTCTTTTTTTATCGCATACGTTTTTAGCGGCAGCAATTGCAACAGCAGCGGAAGTAACAGCAACAGCTGCACCGATAAGGCATAACAAAGTTTTTTTCATAATAATTGACTCCTTTTCAAGATAAATTCTGCGGCATACAAAGCCGTTAATATTTCTTTACAAAATCTGAGCTTATTTATAATTATACTGCATTATGAATAATCTGTCAAGTAAAAAACGAATTTTTTTGTATAAATCATCTTAAACCGATAATTTTATTTTTCCCGTATTCAGATATTTTTAGTCATGAACATAGCAATTGAAAGAGCCGCCACAGGAGCAGTTTCACATCTTAAAATTCTCCTGCCGAGCCATACGGGGATAATACCACAGGATTTTGCGTATTCAGCTTCTTCCTCATCAAATCCGCCTTCACTGCCTACAAGGATTGAGATGGATTCAGCTTTTTCTATACCTGTTTCAGAGAAATGAATTCCTCCGTTTTCATAGAGCATAACCGCACGGTCATCATTCTGCATCATAGATACAGCAGTCTTAAATGGAACTATTTCAGAAACTGAGGGTATAATTCCACGTCCGGATTGTTTTGAAGCCTCATGAGCAATTTTTTCAAATCTTACAAGTTTTCTTGCAAAATCTTTTTGTGTCGGACGTGAAACGCATCTTCTTGTCATAACGGGAACTATCGCAGTTACTCCAAGTTCAACGGCTTTCTGGATAATAAATTCAAGCTTGTCTGATTTGGGAACAGCCTGATAGAGAGTAATTTTAACATCAGGTTCAGCCTGACAGCGTTCAGCGGAAATAATTCTGAGAGTAACTGATTCACTGTCTATTTCTGATATATCGCATTTATAGTCAGTTCCCTGACAGGTAACAGTAAGCTCCTCACCTATTTTCATACGCAGAGAGCGGCTGATATGTCTTGCATTATCGCCTGTAACAGTGATAAAGCTGTCATTTTCTGAAACCGGAAGAAAAAATCTTGGCATAAAAAAATTCTCCTTTTATATTATTATGTCAAGAATATTTTAGCATACAGACCAATAAAAATCAACGCCGGAGGGGGAAAATCAAATTTTGCCATTATTATGTAAATTATCATCATCGTCAAGATTTTCAACTGCATAATTAAGACACTGAATAACCAGCTGATTGAGGGAAAGCTTATTCTGAAATGCAAGTTCGTCAAGTTTTTCCACAAGTTCCACCGGAAGACGAAACGTTTTATTGACCGTATCATAACCTTTTTGTATTTTAAACATAAAAAAACACTCCTTTTTAACTATTATGCAATATTATTTGTACGAAATATACAATAATTTTGCAATTTATTTATAGTGCAAAAATCATGCGTTGTAAAGCAGATAATTAAAAATGCTGATTTTCAGTAAAATAGTTATGTATTCTGATTTTAAATTTGTATATAATGCACAATTATTTTGCAATTATTTTGTAGTGCAAAACGCTTGCATTTTGCAATTAAAGGTGATATAATGAAAATACAGTAAATTATTGCTGTATTTTAATATTAAAAGGAGAAGTTCTGTTTATGTCATTTCTTGTTGGATTTATCGTTATTATTTCAATAATTGTAATAATATTCATGGCAATCAAAGAATCAGAAAATACAGAATTAAAAGCCTTCATTGTTTTGTTGCTGTTATCAGGCGTTGGGCTTCTTGCAGGTTCAGTATTTGATGAAAGTAAAATCATGGTATTGACTAAATGTTTATTTATAGGTTCAATGCTCGCTTTGGTTATTGCAATAATTAGAGCATTATTTTAAATAAATAAAAAATTATAAAACAGGAGGAATTTTATTATGGCAAACATATCTGATGAAAACAAAAAAAAGGGCAGTACAGAAACAACTGCCGGATTGGCAATCGGTGCTACTATTGGTGCTGCTGTAGGCGGTCCTTTAGGAGCATTGGTAGGCGGAATACTCGGTGGTGCTATCGGAAATGTAGCTGACGACGGAAAATATTCACACGAAGAAAAAATGGAAGACAAAAAAAATGGATACATCGACTTTGACGATTACAAATAATAAGTGAGGTGAAAAATTAGTGTCTTTTATGAATGTTAATATAAAAGCTTCAAAAAGATGTGGATTCTGCAAATACTGGTATGACCCGCAAAATCAGTACATACAGCCTATAACTCCAAGCATGGGGTCGTGGAAGCTTGATACATCAGCTAAATGTATGTGTCTTATAAGGAATATTAATATCAGTGCTAACAATGGCTGTTCAAGATATGAATGCAAAATCCAGTACTGAAATAAAAGGATAAAGGCAAAACAAGCCTTTATCCTTTTTTTATCAGAAAATATTATGAAGATAAGGCGTTTCATTTTCAGAAATCATAAAAAGCAAAGACTGAATACTTTCTATTTCAGCATAGACTTCATCGCTGTCGCTGATTATAAGAGGTTTTATTCTGACAAGTGAGGAACGGACAGCAGAAAGCCTGTCATTTCTGACGAGAGGACTTAATTTTCTGAAAGTGACCTCCCAGCATAAAAGAATTTCATCAGTTTTTTCAACAGCCATCTGAGTTTCACCATTTTCGGTAAGAGTCTGGAGCTGTTCTGTCATTTTTATCATCTTAGCAGTTTCTGATTTTATAAAGCAGAGAGAAAAAACGGATAAAGCAAGGATTATTGCAAGTATAGCCGCAGCGGATTTAATTCTTGTCATAAAAGAGTCACAGCTCCTTTTCAATGATATTGTAGTTGCCGTTTCTGTCAGCAGTCATAAGGAAAATATCCTTAACCTGAAGCTGTTTTTTCTGAAGTATATCATCAAGCCATTTTTTTTCGAGATTTAAAATGCTGAAAGCTTTTCCGAGGAAAATGCCGTCATTTATGATAATGCAGGGCGGGTCAGAAGATGTACCTGATATGCCGATATCATGGTTAGTGACATTTCTGTAAGGGAATCTGCTGTATACAGAGATTTTTCCGGTAGTTTCGACAATAGCGAACTGAACCTCACTGATATCAAAAACGTTGCAGGAACGCAGAGATTCCATAACATCATCAATAGAAAATCTCAGTTCACGGAGTTGTTTCTGGTCGATTACGCCGTCACGGATTATAATCTGAGGACTTCCTGAAACGAGTTGTCTTATGCGTCTGTTTTTAAGAGTTATCCAGGACATTATTATTTCAAGGCATACGAGAAGGAGTATCGGCATTATGCCGGAAATCAGGGGAATACCGGTATCTTCAAGCGTTACAGTAGCGATATTTGAAATAAGTATAGTTATTACAAGTTCAGTTGGCTGAAGCTCACCTATCTGACGTTTTCCCATAAGTCTTACCGAAAGCACAACAGCAGTATAAAGTATAAGCGAACGTATTACTATAAGCAGCATAATTCAGTTTCACCTCAGATTTTATTATGCCTTTGTTTTTTTTTAATATACAGTATTATTTGCACAGATGCAGTTAATAATATTAAAATCAGATAATTATTTTTTATGTATGAAAAATCATTGATTTCTCATCTGAAATTATGATAATCAACGCAAATCTGATGGTTATTTCTGTAGGGGCGACCATTGGTCGCCCGCCGAAATTATAGTTAAACCATAAATTTAATATTTGTTTTCTGTATAAAAAATTATTGGTCAATCAATAAAATCATTGATAAACCATAAAATCTGATAATTATTTTCTGCATAAAAAATCATTGGTCAACAGTAAAACCAATGGGCGTATATTTTACAGATTACAGGCGGCAGTTTGCCGCTTACTGAAAGGAGCTGTTTACTTATGTCAAATTCAATGGACGACAAACTTGCATTTGAGAATGAAAAAATAATTCCGGATATAAAGAAAAATATTGCAAGGATAAAGGAGATATGTGACAGTACATCTGACCTGCTTGTAAATGAGATTGAAGCAAGCGGTATAAAAATAGCATTGCTTTGCTGTGAGGGAATGTTTTCAACATCAACAATAACAGAGCTTGTACTGCTGCCGCTTACTAAAATTGATATAGGGAAAACTGACGGAAAAAAACTTTATAATCATATGATGGATAAAATGCTCATGTCTGCTGACCGTATGGAAGCTGATAATTATGCACAGCTTTTCAGAGCGATGAATTCCGGCTTTGCAGTGGTTATAATTGACGGAGTGGGAAAAGCACTTGCATTCGGGGTTCAGGGATATAATGTAAGAGGCATAAGCGAACCTTCAGGAGAACAGAATGTTACCGGTTCGCATGAGGGATTTGTTGAAGTTGTAAGAACTAATATGTCACTTATAAGGCGGCGTATGAAAACACCGTATTTAAAGCTTGAACTGTTTGTAATGGGAGATAAGAGCCAGACAGATTTATGTCTTTGCTATATGCGTGACAGAGTTCCGGAAAATCTTATTTCTGATATAAAAAAATCCCTTAAAAAGAGCAGTCTTGAAACTATTCTTTCAACGGGATATATACAGCCTTTTCTGCAAAGACCGAGAATGAGATTTTTTGATTCAACAGGAACGACTGAACGACCTGATGTATTATGTTCAAAGCTGCTTGAAGGGAGAGTTGCACTGCTTGTTGACGGAACGCCTTTTGCAATAGTTATACCAAAACTTTTTACGGAGAGTTTCCAGACAATAGATGACTATAACTGCAAGCCGTATTATGCAGCGTTTATAAGATGGATAAAATATATAGCGTTTATACTTGCAGTACTTTCACCGGCAGTATATATTGCAATAGCTGTGCATCATCCGGAGCTGCTGAACCGGACGCTTCTGCTTATTCTTGCAGATTCGGAAAAAAACGCTCCTTTTTCGCTTATAACCGAGGCATTCGGAGTTCTTATAATGTATGAAGTTATAAGGGAGGCAGGGCTGCGGCTTCCGAAGGTCGTAGGAGGAGCTGTAAGCATAGTAGGCGGACTTATAATCGGAGATGCTGCTGTTGAATCAGGATTTATAAGCACGCCTGTGCTTACAGTCGTAGCACTTGCTGTAACAAGCGGATTTGTTATACCTGACCTTAATCAGCCTGTTACAGTTTTAAGATTTCTTTTTCTGATATGCGGAGGATTGTGGGGACTTTACGGGATAAGTCTGCTTGGAGCAGCAGTGCTTTTCAATATATGTGCCACAGAGGATTATGGATTTCCGTATACTGCACCTGTTTCACCGTTCACATTCAGAGCTATGCGTGATATTGTGACAAGAGTCGGATTCAGAAAAATGCAGCACGGCAATTTCACAGTTGAAAAATTAAACAGAAAGTAGGTGTATATGCCATATGACAAATAAAATCAGCAAAGGCCATGCATTTGCAATGCTTATTATAATCAGTGCATTCAGCATGATATGCACCTCCTCAGCATATTCCGCAGGTCAGATGACAGGGATTTTTATTTCAGCGATTTTTCAGGCAGTCGCTGTTATTCCGTCAGTTTATCTTTATTCAGTAAAAAAGTTCAGCATAGAAAAGTGTCCTAAATGGATACTTACTCTTTATACGCTTTATTTTCTGCTTTACGGAGGATTTTCATTTTCAAGATTCTATACAGCGGCAAGAAGCATGAATTTTCCGATAACGAATAAAGTTTTTGCCCTTATTCTGATAGCCGGAGTATGTCTTTATTCGGCAATGCTCGGAATAAAGCCGCTTTCAAGAGGTTCAGCAATAGTTCTTGCACTTTTTGCAGTATCCATAGCAGTATTATTTATAGGTTCATATTCAAAAATCAGCCTTGACAGATTCAAAGTACCTGATAATACTGATATACTGAGCAGTAGTTTTGCAGATTTCATATTCGGCGGAGAAATCGCAGTAATGTTTATACTTTTCAGCTTTATGGATAAAAACTATAAATGTCTTGCATATTCATTCATATCGGTAAAACTGCTTATAGCTGAATTTATTTCATTTATAGGCGTTTCAGTTCTTGGAAGTCTTTCCGGAATAGTAGAATATCCGTTTTTTGCAATAGGAGCATATTCGCAGCCGTTTTCGGTTCAGCGTGCAGACGGTATATATATAATGCTTTTTACAATTCTGTGTGCAGTGAGCATAATATTTTATATAACGATAGCTTCAGTTCTTATAAAGCTTATATTTGAGAAATTCAGGTACAATGAAACAGCAGTTACAGCCTCAATGCTGCTGCTTTCTCTGATATTCAGCTATACACAGAGCATTGCAGGCTGGATATGGACAGCATTTGCAGTTATTTTATATATTATCGTACCATTTTATCTGATTGGAAGTGATAAATTTGAAAAAAAGCATAATTAGCATTATATTGCTGATATCAGCATTTATTTTATCAGGGTGCAGTTCAAAGACAGAAGTTCGTGACAGAGCATTTGTTCAGGCTATAGGCATTTCAGAAAGCAATGACAAAGTATCAGTTGCAGTAAGGCTTTTTGATGATGATTCCTCATATCAGGGAACAGGCAGCAGTTTTGATGAAGCACTTAAAAATGCACAGTATAATCAGGGAAATGATTTTTTTACAGGTCATACGGAATTTATAGTTTCAGCATCATCAGATAATAAAAAGCTGCTTTCAGGCATAATAAAAAGCAATGATATTCCGCCGTCATGCACATTCATAGCATCTGATTCAGCACTTTCAGCCATTTCAGAAGCTGACTGTGACAAAATTGCCGGAATTATAAAAATACGCAGCCGCAGCGGAAATGCATTCAGAAAAAGCATATGGAATGTTTTAGAGGAACTTAATGACAATGGATTTTCTGATACTGATATGATAAACCGCAGCGGAGATATAAAAACTGCAAGAGTATCAACATAAAATAACGCCAATTCGATGGTTGTTATTATGTAGGGGCGACCATTGGTCGCCCGTTGCAATTACCAGAATTTCAGACGAAAAACCAATGATTTTATATGTACAAAACAAATACCGAATTTATGGTTAAACCATAATTCGGCGGGCGACCAATGGTCGCCCCTACAAACCAATTTACATATTATTTAATCTGAATTTCAGATAAACGAATTTCACAACAAATCTGCATAAAAAAACTGTATCTGACAGCAAAAGCCATCAGATACAGAATAATTTATTTTATTGTTACGCTCTGATTATCTGAGTGCAGCCTGAGCAGCAGCAAGACGAGCAATCGGAACTCTGAATGGTGAGCATGATACATATGTCAGACCAAGTTTGTGGCAGAATTCTACAGATGTCGGGTCACCGCCGTGTTCGCCGCAAATACCGATATGCATATCAGGACGAACTGACTTGCCAAGCTTGATAGCCATTTCCATAAGCTTGCCAACGCCTGTCTGGTCGAGTCTTGCAAACGGGTCATTTTCAAAGATTTTAGCGTCATAGTAAGCGTTGAGGAACTTACCAGCGTCATCTCTTGAGAAGCCGTATGTCATCTGAGTGAGGTCGTTAGTACCGAAGCAGAAGAATTCAGCTTCCTTAGCGATTTCGTCAGCTGTGAGAGCAGCTCTTGGGATTTCAATCATAGTACCTACTTCATACTTGAGGTCAGCACCAGCTTCAGCGATAACAGCATCAGCAGTAGCAACTACGATATCCTTTACATATTTAAGTTCCTTAGCTTCGCCAACGAGCGGAATCATGATTTCAGGAACGATTGTCCAGTCAGGATGAGCCTTCTTAACGTTGATAGCAGCCTTAATAACAGCCTTTGTCTGCATTTTAGCGATTTCAGGATATGTTACAGCAAGACGGCAGCCACGGTGACCCATCATCGGGTTAAATTCGTGGAGTGAAGCAATGATAGCCTTGATAGTTTCAACTGATTTGCCCTGAGCCTTTGCAAGAGCTTCGATATCAGCTTCTTCAGTAGGAACGAATTCATGAAGCGGAGGGTCAAGGAATCTGATAGTAACAGGGCAGCCTTCAAGAGCTTCATAGAGAGCTTCAAAGTCAGCCTGCTGCATTGGTTCAATCTTAGCAAGAGCAGCTTCTCTTTCTTCAACAGTATCTGAGCAAATCATTTCACGGAATGCAGCGATTCTGTCAGCTTCAAAGAACATATGCTCTGTACGGCAAAGACCGATACCTTCAGCACCGAGTTCTCTTGCCTTCTTAGCGTCAGATGGAGTATCAGCATTTGTACGAACCTTGAGAACTCTGTACTTGTCAGCCCAAGCCATGATTCTTCCGAATTCGCCTGCAATTTTAGCATCAGCTGTAGGAATGATACCGTCATAGATGTTACCAGTTGAGCCGTCGATTGAGATATAGTCGCCTTCCTTGAATGTCTTTCCGGCGAGAGTGAACTGCTTGTTAGCTTCGTCCATAACGATATCTGAGCAGCCTGATACGCAGCAAGTACCCATACCACGAGCAACAACGGCAGCGTGTGAAGTCATACCGCCTCTTACTGTGAGGATACCCTGTGAAGATTTCATACCTGTGATATCTTCAGGTGAAGTTTCAAGACGAACGAGAACAACCTTTTCTCCTCTTTCGTTCCAGATTTCAGCGTCATCAGCAGTAAATACGATTTTACCGCAGGCAGCACCTGGTGAAGCACCAAGACCCTTGCCTATAGGAGTAGCTGCCTTGATAGCCTTTGCATCGAACTGCGGGTGGAGAAGTGTGTCAAGGTTACGAGGTTCAATCATAAGAACAGCTTCCTGTTCAGTTCTCATACCTTCGTCAACGAGGTCGCAAGCAATCTTGAGAGCAGCCTGAGCAGTTCTCTTACCGTTACGGGTCTGGAGCATATAGAGCTTGCCGTGTTCAACAGTAAATTCCATATCCTGCATATCTCTGTAATGGTCTTCAAGAGTCTTGCAAACCTTCTGGAATTCTTCAAAAGCTTCAGGGAATTTTTCAGCCATCTGAGCGATAGGCATAGGAGTTCTTACACCTGCAACAACGTCTTCACCCTGAGCATTTGTAAGGAATTCGCCCATGAGCTTCTTTTCGCCTGTAGCAGGGTCACGTGTGAATGCAACGCCTGTACCGCAGTCATCGCCCATGTTACCGAAAGCCATTGACTGAACGTTTACAGCAGTACCCCATGAATAAGGGATATCGTTGTCACGACGGTAAACGTTAGCTCTTGGGTTGTCCCATGAACGGAAAACAGCCTTTACAGCACCCATAAGCTGTTCCTTCGGGTCAGTCGGGAATTCAGCACCGATTTTTTCCTTATATTCAGCCTTGAACTGTGAAGCGAGTTCCTTGAGGTCATCAGCAGTAAGTTCAACGTCCTGAGTAACTCCTCTTTCAGCCTTCATCTTGTCGATGAGTTCTTCAAAGTATTTCTTTCCGACTTCCATAACTACGTCAGAGTACATCTGGATAAATCTTCTGTAGCAGTCCCAAGCCCATCTTGCATTGCCTGATTTTTCAGCAATAACGTTTACAACTTCTTCGTTAAGACCAAGGTTAAGGATTGTATCCATCATACCAGGCATTGAAGCTCTTGCACCTGAACGAACGGAAACGAGGAGAGGATTTTCCTTGTCGCCGAATTTCTTGCCTGTGATTTCTTCCATCTTTGTGATGTATTCGTTAATTTCAGCCTGAATGTCAGGATTGATTTCACGGCCGTCTTCATAGTACTGTGTGCAGGCTTCAGTAGAAATAGTAAAGCCCTGCGGAACAGGAAGACCCATGCCTGTCATTTCAGCAAGGTTAGCACCTTTACCGCCGAGGAGTTCTCTCATGTTAGCATTACCCTCGGAGAAAAGATAACAGTATTTTTTTGCCATTGGTTTGTACCTCCAAATAAAATTCTTTAACCGGTGCATATGCTTAAAAAAATACATAGTCCGGACTCATAAAACATTATAACATAAAAATTAAGAAAATACCAGTGATTTTTTAAAAAAAATATATAAAAAATATACAGCATATTGAACAAATATTACAGGATTTTGAAAAAGAATTTTAAAAATACTTGAAAAATGCTCTGATAACTGGCATAATATAATTATATATAAACTGAATCGGAGGAACTATTTATGAATAATGCAATAATCCTTGCCGGAGGAAAAGGAAAAAGAATGAAGGCTGATATGCCAAAGCCTATGTTCAGAGTTCTCGGCGAACCTATGCTTGAATGGGTTATAAAAGCCTGTGAAAATGCCGGCATTTCAGAACTGTGCATAATAAAGGGATATATGTCTGAAATAATTGACGAATATCTTGACTGCCGCTATGAAACAGCTCTCCAGGCTGAATGCCTCGGTACAGGCCATGCAGTTATGCAGGCTGTACCTTTCATGAAAAAGCATCTTGACGGAAATACTCTTGTACTCTGCGGAGATGCTCCGTTTATTGATTCCCAGACTATACAGAATGCTCTTGAACTTCATGTCAGGGAAAACAATGCCGTTACAGTAATAACCTCTGTATCAGACAATCCGAAAGGCTATGGAAGAATAATAAGAGGCGAAAACGGTATAACATCAATCGTTGAGGAAAATGACGCTACAATGGAACAGAAAAAGATTACTGAAATAAATTCAGGTGCTTACTGGTTCAGGACTGCTGACCTCATTGAAGCTCTCGGAGAACTCACCCAGAATAATTCACAGGGAGAATATTATCTGACAGATACAGTTTTCATACTGCTTGCAAAGGGAAAACGTGCTGATGCATATATTTCTGAAAATCCTAACGTTGTAAAGGGAGCAAATGACAGAAAAGGTCTTCTTGAACTCAATAACATTGCAAGAATGGAAGTAATAAACAGACATCTTGAAAACGGAGTTGAATTTACCTGCACTGACGGAATTGAAATATCCCCTGATGTAAAAATAGGAGTCGGAACTCAGATACTTTCAGGCACAAAGATATTCGGAAATACTGAAATAGGCTCTGACTGTATTATAGGTCCGAACTGCATTATAGAAAACTGTACAGTAGGCAATGCCACAAGACTCAACTATGTTCAGGCATATGAATCACAGATTGATGACCATGTAAAGATAGGCCCGTTTGTGCATATCCGTCCGGACAGCCATATAAAATCAGGCGTAAAGATAGGAGATTTTGTTGAAGTCAAAAATTCAACAGTCGGTGACTGCACTGCAATTGCTCATCTTACATATGTAGGCGACAGCGATGTCGGAAAGAATGTAAACTTCGGCTGCGGAACTGTTACAGTAAACTATGACGGAATCAACAAGAACCGCTGTACAATAGGCGACAACTGCTTTATCGGCTGCAATACAAACCTTATTGCTCCTGTAAAGCTCGGCAAGGGAGCATATACAGCGGCAGGAACTACTGTTACAAATGATGTTCCTGATTTCGCACTTGCAATTGAACGTACTCCTACAGTAATAAAGAATGAGTATTCACTCAGAAAAATGAAAGATAAGGTTACAAGATAATGACTGGGGTTGTACTTAATATAATCTGTGTGGTATGCTGGGGTTTAAGTGCAGTTGTCAATTTTATATACGGCAATACAGCCCTTGGCATATTCCATCTTGTACTGACATTGATATGGGTGTTTATTGCAGTCGTTAATTTCAGAAAGCTGAAGTAGGTGCTTTTTATGAAAAAAGGAAACATAACCGTATATATCGTATTTATTGTAAGCATTGCCGTTATTGTATTCAATACAATAAATAAAAATGTATGGCAGTCTGATATTCTTACAGTAGTATGTGCAGTAATTTCAGTAATAAATCTTGCTGTTATCGTCTTTATGATGGTAAAACTCATAAGACAGAACAAAAAGAATAAATAATCAGGACAAAAAACGGCATAAACAACGCTTTTAATACAGATTTCCCCCCGGTTTGAAAAATAATCGGGGAAAATCTGTATGCATAAATCTGTATTCGTAATGCAAATTCGATGAATTGTTTCTGTAGGGGCGACCATTGGTCGCCCGCCGAAATTATGGTTAAACCCAACGGGCAAGAATTTATTGTCAATAAAATAATTTTTATGGGAGTTTAAAACAATGGATATATTTGAAAAATTAAAAGAGCTTTCAGCCGCAAAAGAACCGGCTGGTCAGCCTGAATTTATAATAGCCGGACTCGGAAATCCGGGTACTAAATATATGGATACACGCCATAATGCCGGCTTTATGGCAATAGATACTCTGGCAGAAAAATATAATGCCGATATCAAAAAAATAAAATTTAAATCTCTTTGCGGAAATATCGTTATAAGCGGTAAAAACTGCCTTGTAATGAAACCGTCCACCTATATGAACAACAGCGGTGAGGCAATCGTTGAAGCAATGAATTTCTATAAGATACCGATTCAGAATGTAATCATTATATATGATGACATATCTCTTGAACCATCAAAATTAAGAATAAGAAGAAAAGGTTCTGACGGCGGTCATAACGGCATAAAAAGCATAATATACCTCTCAGGAAGCGATGAATTCCCGAGAATAAAGCTCGGAGTCGGAAAAAAGCCTCACCCTGACTATAATCTTGCTGACTGGGTGCTTTCATCATTCAAATCCGATGAAATACCTCTTATGAAACAGTCCTGTCAGAATGCCTGTGCCTGCATTGAACTTATGGTTGACGGCAAGACTGACAAGGCTATGAATCAGTATAATGCATAACTTTCAAAGGAGAATTTTTCTATGAATGTTTTTAAACAGACCTTTTCTGAACTTTCAGGCTTTAAGGAAATAAAAAGATGTCTTGATGCAGATGTGTCACCTGTTTCAGTGAACGGTCTGTCGCCGCTCCATAAAGCACAGCTTGTATTTTCTCTTGCAGACAGAAAAACATCTCTTATTATAACAGATGATGAATCAGCTGCAAAAAAACTGTGCGATGATATAAATTCAATGTCAGGAAACACTCATACAGCCTGTATGTTTCCGTCAAAGGAATTTATAATAACCGATACAGAGGGAGCTTCAAGAGAATATGAGCATATGAGAATATCGGCTCTTTCAGCGGTTCTTGACGGTTCATGCCGTGTGCTTGCCGCAAGTATCGAGGCGGCAATGCAGATGATAATTCCTCCTGATGTGCTTGAAAACAATACTGTACGAATTGAAAAGGGTCAGAATATCGATATTGAAAAGCTTTTAAGAAAACTTGTTTCCTGCGGATATTCAAAAGCGGAAAAAACTGAAGGAACAGGTCAGTTTTCAGTAAGAGGTTCAATTATAGATATATTCCCTGTAAATGAACATAAGCCTTTGAGAATTGAATTATGGGACGATGAAATTGATACAATATCATATTTTGACCCTGAAACCCAAAGACGTACTGATGAAACTGAAAAACTTGAAATATGTCCGGCTCAGGAAACTCTCTGCGATATGAAAATTCTTGCTGAAAAGCTTTCCGGACTCATGGACGGAATCAGCAGCAAACAGCTTATAAAGCATATAAAAGCTGATTGTGAAAAAGCTCTTGACAACATAATACCTGAAAATATCGACAGATATATAACTCTTATATATGACAGCAGACCATCTTTGTTTGATTATATTGACGGCTGTATTTTCATCACTGAATATAACCGCATAAAGGAACGTGCAGAGGGCATAACATCACAGTATCATGAAGATATACGGATTATGCTTGAGGAAAACTGCATAACTGACAGTCTTTGCGGATATATGTACAGTTTTGACCGGATATCGGAATTATGTGAAAAATACAGCTGTATATATCTCAATACATTTCTTCACGGCATGGAAAATATACCGTTTAAACGCATAGTTTCATTTGAAGCTCTCCAGACAGGTTCATGGGGCGGTGAAATGCGTCAGCTTACTGAACAGCTTTCGGATTACTGCAAAAAAGATTACAGAACAGTTCTTGCTGCCGGAAGTGAAAAGACTATCCCGATAATAGCCGATGATTTGAGAAACAGCGGTATTCCCTGTGATATATACGGTCAGGTAAATGAGATGATTCCGGGACGTGTTCTTATAATGCACGGAAGTCTTTCAGGAGGATATGATTATCCTGAAATAAAGGCTGCACTTATCGCTCAGAACCGTTCCATAAGCTCGTCAAGGAAAACCAGAAAACATAAAAAAGGCGAGGAAATCCGCAGCCTTTCAGATATTACAGCCGGTGACCTTGTAGTTCATTCTCTCCATGGAATAGGAAGATTTGTCGGTATAAGAAAACTTGAACTTGAAGGCGTTACAAAGGATTATATATCCATACAGTATGCCGGAAAGGATATGCTTCATGTTCCTGTAACACAGCTTGATATGGTGTCAAAATATATCGGTTCAAAGGACGATTCAGGAGTAAAGCTCAATAAACTTTCCTCCAATGAATGGCAGAGAACCAGAAACAATGTCAAAAAAGCCGTCAAAGATATGGCTGGCGAACTTATTGAACTGTACTCAAAACGTGAAAAGGCAAAAGGTTTCCAGTATGCCCCCGATGACGATATGCAGTATGACTTTGAAAAACGTTTTCCGTATACTGAAACTGATGACCAGCTTGAATGTATTGCTGAAATAAAAGAGGATATGGAACGTCCAAGACCTATGGACAGACTCCTCTGCGGAGATGTAGGATTCGGCAAGACAGAAGTTGCTTTCCGTGCGATGTTCAAAGCCGTAATGAACGGAAAACAATGTGCAGTTCTTGTTCCGACAACAGTTCTTGCATGGCAGCATTACCAGACAGCTCTCAGAAGATTTGAATCATTCCCGTTTACAATAGAACTGCTTTCACGATACAGAACTCCAAAACAGCAGAGCGATATACTCAAAAAGCTTAAAAGCGGTGAAATCGATATAATAATCGGTACTCACAGACTTGTCCAGAAAGATGTTAAATTCAAAGACTTAGGTCTTGCAGTAATTGATGAGGAACAGCGTTTCGGAGTAGCCCACAAGGAAAAATTCAAACAGGCTTTTGTAGGTATTGATGTGCTGACGCTTTCTGCAACTCCTATTCCGAGAACTCTCAATATGGCAATGACGGGAATAAGGGATATGTCTGTAATAGAAGAACCTCCTCAGGACAGATATCCTGTTCAGACGTATGTTATTGAGCATAATATGAATATAATCATTCAGGCTATCTCAAAGGAACTCAAAAGAGGCGGTCAGGTATACTATATCCACAACAGAATTGAAACTATTGCTGAATGTGCCGGAAAATTACAGCAGCTTATGCCTTATGCAAGAATAGTATACGCCCATGGTCAGATGACTGAGGACGCTATGTCCGAAACATGGAGGAAAATCGTTGACGGGGAAGCTGATGTGCTTGTAAGCACTACCATAATTGAAACAGGAATAGATGTTCCGAATGTAAATACTCTTATTATTGAAAATGCCGACTGTTTCGGACTCTCACAGCTTTATCAGCTCCGTGGGCGTGTAGGACGCTCCAACCGCCGTGCGTATGCATATTTCACATTCAGGAGAGGAAAATCAATAAGCGAAGTTGCTTCAAAACGTCTTGAGGCTATAAAACAGTTTACACAGTTCGGAAGCGGATTCAGAATTGCTCTGCGTGACCTTGAAATCAGAGGTGCAGGAAGTATTCTCGGAGGAAAACAGCATGGACATATGGAAGCTGTCGGATATGATATGTATCTTAAACTGCTTTCGGAAGCCATAGCTGAGGAAAAGGGTGAACCAGTACAGAAAAAAGCTGATGACTGCGTGGTTGATATTCAGGTTGATGCATATATTCCTGAAAAATATATTGAAAGTCCGTCACAGAGAATTGATATGTACAGAAAAATTGCTGTTGTTTCAGATGAAAATGATAAATCAGATGTAATTGCTGAACTTATCGACAGATACGGCGAACCGCCTAAATCTGTTGTGGGACTTTTAGATATTGCTGTACTCAGAAATACAGCATCATCTCTCGGAATAACTGAAATTTCACAAAGAAACGGCAATCTGCTTTTCTATACTGCAAATCCTTCAATGGAACATATTTCAGCTCTTTCAAATGCTCTCAGAGGACGTGTTTTATTCAATAATCTTGACAAACCGTATATAAGTGTTAAAATGATTAAAGGGGATAAACCTGCGGTTCTTATTGATACCGTAATGAAAATCATGAAGCAACAGGAGAATTGAAAAAAATGAAAAAATATACTCTGTCCGCACTTGCCATGCTTATACTTTCAGTTTCAGCCGCCTGCACCGGTCAGACCGGAAATTCTTCTGAAAACTCTGTTGTTTCGGAAACTGCTCAGGCTGCTGAAACCCAGTCGCTCAGCGATATCCATGAAGGTGCAACGATTACCTTTGATGATGGTTCGCTGTGGACTGCCGAATGCATAGGAGATTATAACTTTGAAGATGATGAAGCTGAATGCAGCCTTTCTGTTGAAGAGTTCAACGGAAGCAATCAGTTAAGAATAGAAATCCTTACTAAAAATTCAGAAAATGAATATAAAGTTCCGAAAATAAGATTTGATGTTGACAAGCTTGTCGGAATAAACAATGTAAGTAAAATAAAATCAGTTTCACTTGATATAACTGCTGCTGCAAACGGAACATTCACTGCTGATGACGGCTCAGAACTCTTTGTTCCGGGAAACTGTATCGGCGAAATAGATGCAAATTCAGGAGAAGGCTGCAAGGTCTGGGCAACTCTTGCCTCATTCAGCTTTGATGAATGGACTGAACCGTATATAACAAAGCATATCGAGGGAAATATAAACCTTCCGAAAGCAAGATATTTTGACGGCGAAAGCGGCTGTACACTTGTTTTCATGAGATGGTCAATACCAAACAAGGCTGATGTCTATATTGACAATATAACATTTTATGATGATGACGGAAATCCAATTTCTCTGATATATGACCCATATGCTGATACAGATGAAACTGATATAACCGATTCAGAAACTACAGGAGAAACGGGGGAAATTTCAGTTGTACAGTGAAACCATTAATTTTTATACAATAAAAGTTGACCTCCATGGAATGCCTGTTATTCAGGTAAAGCGTGAAATGAATCAGCTGCTTAAAACCTGTCCGAAGCATATAACTGAAATAGAGGTTATACATGGCTTTACCAACGGTCAGGCTATACAGAAATATATCAGAAAGGAACTATCTCACCCGAGAATTGAAAGAAAAGTTTTCGGAATGAATAACGGTGCTACTACTCTGATACTTAAATCAAAATAATCATTTTAATGAAATTCCATTAATTTTTTATGTAGGGGCTTCCTTAAGTTCGCCCGTTATGGTTTATCAATGATTTTATCGATTAACCAATGGTTTTTCATAACAAAAACAAATACCGATTGTAGGGGCGACCATTGGTCGCCCGTTGCATTTACCAGAATTTCATGCTGATAACCAA
>DJFA01000008.1:57386-68408 GCA_002431975.1 Ruminococcus sp. UBA5884 | reverse complement strand
AAATTTTGTTGTCGAATTGGCATTAACATAAAAAGATGGTCACTGAAAAATTATCAATGACCATCTTTTTATAATTACTGTATAGAAAACCAATGGTTGATTAATATGCTCTGCCCCAGTAAACGAGTTTCTTGGCAGGTTTTCCGCAGCATACGCATTTATCTGAAATAACTTTCTGTTCAAAAGGAATACATCTTGAACCTGCACCTGTCTTTTCCTTTACTTCATCTTCACAGGCTTCATCGCCGCACCACATGGCTCTGATAAATCCGTCACCCTTTTCATTGAGAGTGTTTATGATTTCGTCAATGCTTGTACAGTCATATGTTCTTCTTTCGAGGTTTTCAAGAGCCTTATTGTAAAGACCGTCATGAACTTCTTTAAGCTTTGAAGCAGCTGCTGATTCAAGTTCATCAAGTGAAACTATAGTTTTTTCATTGTTATGGCGTGTAACCATTACACACTGATTATTTTCAATATCCTTAGGGCCTATTTCAACTCTTACAGGAACGCCTTTCATTTCATACTGAGCGAATTTCCAGCCAGGAGAATTGTCACTGTCATCAAGCTTTACACGGATACCGGCTTTTGCGAGTCTGTCTTTGAGTTCAGCGGCTTTTTCAAGAACGCCTTCCTTATGCTGTGCAACAGGAACGATAACAGCCTGAACCGGAGCTACAGCCGGAGGAAGAACAAGACCGTTATTGTCGCCGTGAGTCATTATAACTGCACCAATAAGACGAGTTGTAGTACCCCATGATGTCTGGAAAGGATTTACCCTCTTGTTTTCTTTGTCAGTGTATTCAATGCCGAAAGCCTTTGCAAATCCGTCACCGAAATAATGTGAAGTACCTGCCTGCAAAGCTTTTCCGTCATGCATAAGAGCCTCTATTGCATAAGTTGTTTCCGCACCGGCAAATTTGTCGCTTTCAGTTTTAGCTCCCTTTACAACAGGCATTGCAAGAGCGTCCTTGCAGAAATCAGCATAAACATTAAGCATTCTTTCAGTTTCTTCAATTGCTTCCTGTGCAGTAGCATGGATAGTATGACCCTCCTGCCACAGAAATTCTCTTGAACGCAGGAAAGGACGTGTAGTTTTTTCCCATCTTACAACGCTTACCCACTGATTATAGAGTTTTGGCAAATCTCTGTATGAATGGATTATATTTGCATAATGCTCACAGAAAAGAGTTTCTGAAGTAGGACGGACACAGAGTCTTTCCTCAAGCTTTTCAGTACCGCCGTATGTTACCCATGCAACCTCAGGAGCAAATCCCTCAACATGGTCTTTTTCCTTTTGCAGGAGGCTTTCAGGAATAAACATAGGCATACATACATTTTCATGACCGGTTGCCTTGAACATACCGTCCATTATATGCTGGATATTTTCCCATATAGCATATCCGTAAGGACGGATAACCATACAGCCTTTAACGCTTGTATATTCGATAAGTTCTGCTTTTTTGCATATATCGGTATACCATTTTGCGAAATCCTCGTCCATTGATGTGATTTCCTCAACAAGTTTCTTATTGTTTTTTGCCATTGTCATCATCTCCGTTATTATTTGAAGTTTTTTCAGCAGATACGTCATAAACGCCTCTTACCTTATAGATATTGCCGTCATCATTGAAATCGATTGATTTATCCTTTTTTGCGATTTTTGAAATCAGCCTGTCGATAACAGCTGAAATTTTAGGAGTCAGCACTGCGATAACAAATATCAGCATAAGCAGAGCGAGCATAGCTCCTGCGAATTTCAGAGCTGTCATAACATTTTCATTCATAAATATCCCTCCTGAAAAAATCAGTGTACCTTGTACATTATAACATATTATAAATTTTTTTCAAGAGTAAAAGAAAATAAAAAAACACTCTGCCTTTTTATAATAAGCAGAGTGCTTTTTCAAGATATTATCAATACATACCCTGACTTGCTGACATTGCTGCCAGTGAGCCGCCGAATAATACAGCAATTATTATGCCAACAGCAACAAGCAAAATTACAAAGCAGAAATATGACCTTGCAAAATTTCTAAGATTCTTATTAGGTGTTCCGCCAAATGAGAATATTATAAGCAGAACAAAGCCTATTATAGGAATGCTGAAAAGTATTTCATATCCGAAATATCCCCACATACTTATCGGCTTATACTCTGCACTGTTGTTTTCGTTGATTTGTGTTCCGCAATTTGGACACTGCATGATTAAATCCCCCTGTAAATGTCATTTTAACGCAAATTCAATAACAAAATTTTATAATTGAAAATATGGGATTTTCATTATATCTTGTAGGGGCGACCATCGGTCGCCCGTTAGATTCACCACAATTTCAAGCGGGCGACCAATGGTCGCCCCTACATAAAAAATCCATCGAATTGGCGTTATTTTATTACTTTATTATCTATATAATAACATATAAGAGTTGTTTTGTCAACAATATTAAAAAAATATGGCATTATATGTAGATTTATGATTAAAAATAAAAAATTTTTCATATTTTGCAGGAGCGTAGAATAAACGAAAAATTCATTATTTTTAAATTGATTAATATTATGGATTATGTTAAAATATATAAATAGAAAAAATAAAAAATAAAGGTGCATTCTATGGAATATATCAGTATAGGAAATGTAAGAATAGAAAAAACAGCCTGTCTTGCTCCGATGGCAGGAGTCGCAGACCGTGCATACAGGCTTTTATGCCGTCAGTATGGTGCAGCTTTTACCGTCAGCGAAATGATTTCAGCAAAAGGCTTGTGCTATAATGATAAAAAAACAGAACAGCTTTGCAGAATCGATTCGGGAGAAAGACCATGCAGTCTTCAGATATTCGGGAGCGAGCCTGAATTTATGGCAAAGGCTGCAAAAATATGCCTTGCATTCAGACCGGATATGATAGATATAAATATGGGCTGTCCTGTGCCTAAAGTAGCCGGAAACGGTGCAGGTTCTGCTCTTATGAAGGACAGCGTTCTTGCCGCAGAGATAGTAAAGGCTGTAAAATCAGTATCAGATGTTCCGGTAACGGTGAAAATACGCTCCGGCTGGGACGAGGATAATATAAATGCTCCGCAGTTCGCAGAAGCCATGCAGCTTGCCGGTGCTGATGCAGTTGCCGTTCACGGCCGCACAAGAAATCAGTATTACAGCGGAAAAGCTGACTGGGATATAATAAAAAATGTAAAGAAAAGCGTTGATATCCCCGTTATCGGCAACGGAGATGTAAAATCACTTGATGACTGTCTTGCAATGTATGAATATACAGGCTGTGACCTTGTTATGACAGGCCGTGCAAGCTACGGAAATCCATGGATATTCAAGGAAATACGCTCATATTTCAGCAATGAGGAATATGTTCCCCCGACTCTTGACCAGCGGCTTGAAACAATGCTTTATCATATAAAACTTTCCCTTGCTGACAAGCCTGAACAGGTTGCAATGCGTGAAGCAAGAAAGCATACTGCATGGTATCTGACCGGAATGTATGGTGCGGCACAGTTCCGTGCAAGATGCTACAGCCTTTCATCATATGATGATGCTGTAAAGCTTGCTCAGGATTTTAGAAATTTACAGAAAGAACATGGTGGATACTGATGAAATTACTTGCAATAGACGGAAACAGCATACTTAACCGTGCATTTTACGGCATAAGGCTTCTCAGCAACAGAAAAGGCGTATATACAAATGCTGTATTCGGATTTATGAATATATACTTCAAGCATTTAAACTATATAAAGCCTGACTGCACCGCAGTGGCATTTGATATGAGAAAGCCTACATTCAGACATCAGAAAGTCGAAACATACAAGGCTAACAGAAAAGGTATGCCGGACGAGCTTGCAATGCAGCTCCCTCTTATAAAGGAACTCCTGACATATATGGGAATACGCATAATAGAATGTGAAGGCTTTGAAGCTGATGATATACTGGGAACTCTTTCAAAACTCTGCACCGATACTGGAAATCAGTGTGAGATACTTACAGGCGACAAGGACAGCCTTCAGCTTATCAATGATTATGTGACGGTTCATCTTGTCGGAAACAAGGAAACAGTTATATATGATACGGATAAATTTCATGAGGTATATGGATTTGAACCGGTAAATCTTATAGATTTGAAAGCTCTTATGGGTGACAGCTCGGACAATATCTCAGGAGTAAAGGGCATAGGCGAAAAAACTGCAATGACTCTTATAAAAAAATGGCATACAATTGACAACCTTTACAGCAATCTTGATGATGCAGGTCTTACAAAATCCGTATACAACAAGCTTTCAGAGGGAAAAACTGATGCACAGCAGAGCAGATGGCTTGCAAGAATAGTTAAAAATGTACCTCTAAAAATAAATATTCAAGATTTGGTTCAGAAACCTATGGATACCGAAAATATCAGAAAAATGCTTAAAGAACTTGAAATGTACAAGCTCCTTGAAAAGCTTGAAATATCCCCTGAAAATGAAAATACTGCAAAAAGAAACTATGATAATATACAGATTGAAAAGCCGGAGGAAAAACCTTTTGAGAAAATGCCTGAAAATCCTGAATATGCGGATTTTCTCTTTGACGGCTCATCTTTAAGCGTAATCATTGAAAATACCGTATATAAAACAGATAATACTGAAAAAATACTTGAATTTTTTGAATCATCTGTCCCTAAACGCACGTTTTCAGCTAAAAAATGCTTTAGGTTTGCAATTGAAAATAATTCATCATTCAATAATATGATTTTTGATGCAGAACTTGCCGGATATCTGCTTGAAGCCTCATCGTCTGAATATACAATAGAAAATCTTTGCAGTGCTTATGAGATACCCTATTTTTCAGATATTCAGTCACTGCCTTCGCTTTGCAGCAGCCTTTATGATATGCTCCGTGAACAGGATTCCCTTGAACTGCTTGAAAAAATTGAAATACCGTTTACAGAAGTACTCGCTTCGATGGAATATTACGGCATAAAAGTTGATGCGGACGGTGTCAGAAAATTCGGAGATATGCTTAAAGATGAAACAGAAGGCATTGAAGAACAGATATATTTTATGGCAGGGGAAAAATTTAATATCCAGTCACCGAAACAGCTCGGAGTAATCCTCTTTGAAAAAATGAATCTGCCTTTCAGCAAAAAAACCAAAACCGGATATTCAACAAGTGCGGAAGTACTCGAACAGCTGCGTGACAAAGACCCCATAATTGACCTTATTCTTAAATACAGACAGTTCACAAAGCTTAATTCAACTTATGTTGAGGGACTGCTTAAAACCGTAAAGCCTGACGGCAGAATACATTCAGTATTCAGACAGACTGAAACAAGAACAGGAAGAATCTCATCAGCAGAACCTAATATGCAGAATATCCCCGTAAGAACTGAAACCGGAAGAAATATGCGTAAATTCTTTGTTGCTGATGAGGGAAAAATTCTGCTTGATGCGGATTACAGCCAGATAGAACTCAGAATAATGGCTCATATGAGCAATGACAGCAATATGATTGATGCATTTGTCAATAATGCGGATATCCATACTTCAACAGCCGCAAAGGTATTCCATGTTGATGAAAATATGGTTACTCCTTCAATGAGAAGCTTTGCAAAGGCTGTTAATTTCGGAATAATCTACGGAATAGGTGCTTATTCACTCTCAAAGGATATCAACGTAAGCGTAAAAGAGGCAAAACACTATATCAGCGAGTATTTCAGCAGATATCCCGATGTTGAGAAATTTATAAAGGATACTGTCAGAAAAGCAACAGCTGACGGCTATGTAACAACTCTTTTCGGAAGAAGAAGAAATATTCCTGAACTTTCATCATCAAACAGAATTATAAAGGCTTCAGGAGAAAGAATTGCCATGAATACTCCGATTCAGGGAACTGCTGCCGATATAATAAAGAAAGCTATGATAAATGTATTCAGAAAGCTTAAAGAATCTGTTCCTGATGCACATCTTATACTTCAGGTTCATGACGAACTGATTGTTGAATGTTCTCCCGAAGACGCTGAAAAAGCCGGAAAAATTCTGCATGATGAAATGGAAAATGCCTGTAAGCTCCGTGTTCCGCTTGTTGCAGACGTAAAGGAGGGTCACAGCTGGTATGATGCAAAGGGATAATATAAAAATAGATGATATGCAGTATCATGAAATACCGTATATCGCAGAAATAGAAAAAAGATGCTTTTCAATATGTGCATGGACTGAAAATATGTTCCGCAGTATGTTTGATGATGCCGACCATGAAAATATTATGCTCACTGCATATGCTGACGGTATGATTGCCGGATATATTGTAATGCAGCTCTGTGCTGATGAGGCTGAAATTATGGTTATTGCCGTTGATGAACCGTTCCGCCGCAGAGGTATTGCTGATATGCTTATTGACTGTGCTGAAAGGCAGCTTACTGAAAAAACTGTTAAAATACTGCTTGAAGTGCGTGAAAACAATATTGCCGCACAGAAGCTCTATTATAAAAAAGGTTTTGAAAAAACAGGTCTGAGAAAAAATTATTACCGTGATTTTTCAGGGAAACCTCCTGAAAATGCGGTGCTTATGACCAAATATTTAAAAACGGAGATGTTTGAAAAATGCTGATACTCGGAATAGAAAGCTCATGTGATGAAACTGCTGCAAGCGTTGCAAGGGACGGTACTGAAATACTTTCATCTGTAATTTCATCACAGATAGATGAACATAAAAAATACGGCGGAGTAGTCCCTGAAATCGCTTCAAGAAGACACTGCGAAAATATACTCGGAGTAGTAAAACAGGCTCTTTCAGATGCTGATGTTACTCTTGATGATATCGATGCAATAGCTGTGACATATGCTCCCGGACTTATAGGAGCTTTGCTTGTCGGAGTGAATTTTGCAAAAGGTCTTGCAATGGCGGCAAAAAAACCTCTTGTGCCTGTTCATCATATAGCAGGTCATATCGCTGCAAACTATATCGCCCACAAAGACCTTGAACCGCCTTATCTCTGCCTTGTTGCAAGCGGAGGTCACAGCCATATCGTTGAAGTTCTCTCACATACAAAATTCAGGGTTGCAGGCAGAACAAGAGATGATGCTGCCGGTGAATGCTTTGACAAATGTGCAAGAGCATTGGGTTTCCCGTATCCGGGAGGAGTCCATATAGACCGCCATGCTAAACTCGGCAATCCTGATACATATACGCTTCCACGCCCTAAAGTCGCAGGAAGCATATATGATTTCAGCTTTTCAGGACTCAAAACCGCTGTTATAAATCTTATTCACAATTCACAGCAGAAAGGCACTGAAATTATAAAAGATGATGTGGCAGCTGCTCTTCAGAAAACCATTTCTGAAATACTTACCGAAAAAACAATTGCCTGTGCAAAGGAACTCGGATACAGCAAAATAGCCGTTGCAGGCGGAGTTTCAGCCAATTCCGGAATAAGAAGCCTTTTTGAAAAGAAATGCAGCGAAAATAATATATCACTTTACCTGCCGCCTCTTGAACTCTGCGGCGATAACGGTGCTATGATAGCCTGTCAGGGATATTTCAATTATCTTGACGGTCAGTTTGCTGACGAAAGTCTTAATGCCATAGCAACTCTTTCTCTTGAAAAAATATAAACGGAGGTAAAATTATGTCTGAAATCAAACAGATTCCTCTGAAACTGAAAAAACCTGTCGGATTTTTCAGCGAATACCATCAGGCAGAACTTTATCTGTCGTTAAACGGATATTTTACAATACAGTCTGACAGACAGCTTTCAAAAACTGACAGACAGATTGCCGAATCTGAATTAAAATCTGCTTTACAGTCAGCTCTCACTCTTGCAGCAAAGGAAACTGATATATGCAGCTTTCTTGCTGACCAGTCGTCCTTTGAAGTAATATCCGAATTTATGAAGGTATGCCTTGAGGACTGGCAGCAGCAATACGGAATTGAGTTTATAAGCATAAACCCCTCAAAAGTAAGCTTTGACAAGGAAAGTATTGAAGTCATAAAAACTTTTCAGAATATGCAGAACAATATTAAGCAGATTCCTGTTGATTCATGGAAATGCATAAAATGCGGCTGTATCAATGATTCAAAATTCTGCAAGGACTGCGGTACTGCAAAGCCTGAAACATGGAAATGCGTATGCGGTGCTGAAAATACAGGTGCTTTCTGTACTGAATGTGGAACTGCAAGGGAAAATATATGGCAATGCCCATGCGGTTCACTCAATAAAAACAGCTTCTGTCCGCAGTGCGGCAGACCAAGGAATTACTGATATCAGAGGAGGGATATATTTTGGCAATTGCTCAGTATAAATGTCCGAACTGCGGCAAGATACTTGCATTTAAGGCTGATAAACAGGGCTGGTTCTGCAAATGCTGTGAAAGCCTTTTCAATGACAGGGAAATAAAACTCCGTTTTGATTTCAATGAAAACAGCCGCTACAGATTAAAGGAAAATGCTCTTACTGAAACAGATATGGAATTTGCTGAAAAAGCCCGTCTTTGCGTATGCAAGTCATGCGGCAGCGAATTTGTAACAGATGTTTCAACACCTCTTGAAAAATGTGTTTTCTGCGGAAATGATATGAATAATTATGAACGTATTTCAGGAGAATATTGTCCTTATAAAACAATACCATTTATCATATCCGAAAAGGAAGCTTCTGATGCATTCTATAAATGGTGCGGAAAAAGAAAATTCCTGCCATCTGACTATAAGAAAAATTTCAGTATTAAAAAAATATATGTGCCGTTTCAGACCGCTGACTGTGTGGCAGTAGCTGACGCTGAAGCTCTTGGTAAAAAGATTAAGATTGAAAATGATAAAAATTTCAGATATACAAAAACCAAAGAATTTTCTGTAACAAGAAAATCCGTTATAACCTTTGACGGAATACCTGCCGACAATTTCAGCGGCATATCAAAGGAAACTCTTGATTCAATTGAACCATTTGATTTCAATAAGGCTGTTCCTTTCAGAACGGAGCATATCCACGGCATACCTGTCAATTCCCCTGACAGAAATAAAAAAATACCGTTCCAGAATGTAAAAAACAGATGCGTCAATATGAGCGACAATCTTCTGCGTCAGTCAATGAAAGGATACAGCAGTCTTGATGTATCAAAGGTTGATGTAAATATAATGGATACAAGATGGAAATATATTTTGCTTCCTGTATGGCTTTTTGACTACACATATAACGGAAAAAAATATGAATTTGCTGTAAACGGTCAGAACGGCAGATATAACGGAGTTCCGCCGCTCAGCCTTGCAAAACTGCTCTCACTCTGCATAACAGCCGGAGCAGTTGCTGCATTCCTTTTTATACTCGGAGGTATACTTTTGACATGAAATTAAAAAGAATGATATTTCTTCCCTTAATACTTATGATTATTCTTTTATGCCCGTCAGTTGCATCAGCAGCTGATGGCAGAAATATATCTGATATATCCGGCAGACTCCCTGATATTGAACTTGACAGACTTGAGGAAATGCTTGAAAATGCTTCTGAAAGCACAGGATTCAATATATCAGCAGTCATAACTGATAACCTTGACGGGAAAACTGCCGCTGAATATGCACAGAACTATTACAGCTCGGAATATCCGTCAGAACCTGACGGAATAATGCTCCTTATAAACTTTGATACAAATAATGATATAATATTTGCTTCGGGAAATGCTGTACAGTATTTTTCTGAAACTGTAAAAAAGGATATACTTTCAGAATATGTGACTCCATTTATTGCTGACGGTCATATTTCCTCAGCAGTTACCGGATTTGCAGAAAAATCTCAGGAAATCCTTACAGCTGCCTCCACAGAGGAAACAGTCATCAGTTATGAGAGAGAAACTCAGCCCGACAAGACAGACAATACTGTTGCTATAATAGTTTCAGGACTGATAACAGGTGTGCTTATCGGAACTTTAACCGGATTTTATGTAAAAAGCAGATATAAACGTTCTGAATGTGAATTTGCTGTATCAAATTATAAATGCACTCATAAACAGAATTTTGATGTATATGAGGATAAATTTAAAAGAGAATTTGTAAATAAATCTGATAATACTTGAAATTAATATGCTTTTTAGTGTATAATGGAAAATATATAACGCAAATTTGATGGATTGTTATTTGTAGGGGCGAACTGTGTTCGCCCGTTGCATTTACCAGAATTTCAGGCGGACAATCAACGATTTCACATACAGAAAACAAATATCAAATTTATGGTTTAACCATAATTCAGGCGGGCGACCAATGGTCGCCCCTACATAAACAATTCATCGAATTTGCGTCATAAAAACAAGGGTCGGATTAAACAATCCGTCCCTTTAAATTTGCTTCAAAAATGTTTTTATATTCTCACAAATTTTATGTAAAAATACGGTAAAATACTTGACTTTCAACATAGTTTTCAACAATATGTTGAAAACTTGTTGAAAACTCAGCGAGAAACATACTATATATAGTAGTTTTTTAAATTTTCAAGTAATCATTCAACATAGTTTTCAACAGAGTGTTGAAAACTATGTTGAATGTTGTGATTAAATTAATATCCTTGATTTTCCAGTTCTTTAAGCAGTACCTGCTCACTTTCAGCGGCATTTTCACCTGCAATGAAATATGCGATATTATTATAGACTCCCACTATTGAATCCTCTGCAATGGTTTTTGAATCAGGATAAAATGCATCAACATTGATAAGCTTTTCTTTTCTTGCTTCAAGGTCAGCCTTTGCAGCATCAACCTGACCATCTTTTGCATCAATGAGTATTATTTCAGCAATAACTGCACTCATAGGACACTGCATTACAAGAATATCATTATAGTTTTCGTTGTCAGCATCAAGCTTGAAGAATTCATTCATTATATCAGGGTCGGAAATTCTGTCAAGCTGTGCCCATTCAACGTCAGCTGTAACTTTTTCAACTACATTGAAAAGTTTTGATTCAGTAATTTCCTCTGAAGAAACGGCTTCTTCCGTCATAAGCTGGTCAGCCGGCGGCTGAGTTGCAACTATTTCTGATGTTTCAGCAGCGGCAGTTGTTTCTTCCGGCAC
>DJFA01000008.1:28210-57250 GCA_002431975.1 Ruminococcus sp. UBA5884 | reverse complement strand
TGAATTATAATTATTATATCAGCAATATATCATTATGTCAATAAAAAAGGGACGCTGACTAATTTTTAAGAGCGTCCCATGTTATATTGTTATTCTGTTATGGATTGGGAAACTGTGTCGCTGTTATCGTTATCCCCCGGCATCACATCACTTACTATATCTTCAGCAAGATTGCCGGCATCATCAATAATTGTGACAACATCATCACCGATATTATCGATATCGTCCTTTAATTCACCGCTGTCAAGAATACCATCATTATTATCATCGAGGTCATCAAAATCCTTATTGCGGCTTTCAGAGCTTATTACTGTTTCAGCTGCTGATGTCTGGGCTTCAGAGCTGCTGCTGTCTGCCTTGCTGTTTCCGCAGCCTGTAAAGCTGCCGGTTATAAGCATTGACAGCAGCACAGCTGATAAAATTTTTTTCATAACCAATACACCTCATAAAAAGTTATCGTGTTATAAAACACATTAATATTATTTCATAGGCTTGGTTTTATATACATAAAATGAAAAAATTTTATTTTGTTTATGTGGTGGAGAACTAAAACATAATGAACACAGTTTGCCAATACAGATTATACGTTTATTTCAGCCTTTTCATCAAGAGCATCTTTATTGGCTTTAAGTATAGGTTTAATAAATTCATCAAGGAATTCTGTAACCTGTTCACTGCTTCTTCCTGTAAAGCTTTCAGGCTTGAGGATTGCATCAAGTTCTTCCTTTGTAATCATAAACATAGGGTCATTGAGTATCAGTTCGCAGAGATTATTTTCCTTGCCGTACATTTTAACCTGTTCAGCAGCAGCCATTGAATATTCTCTTATTCTTTCATGGAGTTCCTGACGGTTTCCGCCCTTCTTTACAGCGTCCATCATGATATTTTCAGTAGCCATGAAAGGGAGTTCAGCCATAATTCTTCTGCGTATTATTTCAGGATATACAATAAGACCGTCTGTTACATTCATCATGATATTGAGAATTGCATCGACTCCGAGAAATGCTTCGGCAACTGAAATTCTCTTGTTTGCGGAATCGTCAAGAGTTCTTTCAAACCACTGTGTACCTGCGGTAAATGCAGGATTAAGGCTGTCTATCATGATATATCTTGCAAGAGATGTTATTCTTTCGCATCTCATAGGATTTCTCTTATAAGCCATTGCAGATGAACCAATCTGACCTTTTTCCCTTGGTTCTTCCATTTCCTTAAAACTCTGGAGGATTCTCATATCATTTGAGAATTTGCTGCAGGTCTGGGCAATACCGCTGAGTACTGAGAGAATCTGTGAATCAATTTTTCTTGAATATGTCTGTCCTGAAACAGGCACAACAGAATCAAATCCCATTTCTTCAGCAATCATTTTTTCAAGCTTTTTAACTTTTGAAGTATCTCCGTCAAAGAGTTCAACAAATGATGCCTGAGTACCGGTAGTACCCTTTGAGCCAAGCAGACTGAGAGTTGATATTCTGTATTCAAGGTCATTGAAATCCATAAGGAGTTCATTAAGCCAGAGAGTTGCTCTTTTTCCGACAGTTGTAAGCTGTGCAGGCTGGAGATGTGTATATGCAAGAGCCGGCATATCTTTATACTTGTCAGCAAATTCAGCAAGATTATTCATTACATTGACAATTTTTCTGCGTACAACCTTCATAGCGTCACGCATGATGATTATATCAGTATTATCACCTACATAACATGATGTAGCACCGAGATGAATTATTCCCTCAGCGTCAGGGCATACTTTTCCGTATGCGTAAACGTGTGACATAACGTCATGACGTACAACCTTTTCACGTTCTCTTGCAACTTCATAGTCGATATTTTCAATATTTGCCTCAAGCTGTTCAACCTGATGCTTTGTTATAGGCAGACCGAGCTTCATTTCTGCACGGGCAAGAGCTACCCAGAGTTTTCTCCATGTAGTGAATTTTTTATCAGCAGAGAAAATAAACTGCATTTCCTTGCTTGCATATCTTGTACAGAAAGGACTTTCATAGCTTTTTGTATTTGACATAAAAAAATCTCTCCTTTTAGAATTTTCATCAGAATTAATTATATAATATAAGCTGTATTCTTGTCAATCATCATAATATTATTATTTTTCTGTAGGTCGTCCGTTGAATTTAATACCAATCCTACAGCAAAATTTTATGATTAAAAACAAGGCGTTTTTCGTTTATTCTGTAGGGGCGAACTGTGTTCGCCCGTTGGAGTATGCTGTAAACCGAGCGGGCGAACACAGTTCGCCCCTACATAAAAATTTTCATCAAATTTGCGTTAATATAAATCCGATGGTTATTAATTTGTAGGGGCGAGCGGCAAACTGCCGCCTGTAATCTGAAAAATATCCGCCCGTTGGTTTTATCAGAATTTAATTTGTTAACCAATGATTTCCCATACAAATATCAAATTTATGGTTTAACCATAATCCGGCGGGCGACCAATGGTCGCCCCTACAATCAACAATCATCGAATTTGCGTTGATTATGACAAATCAGGGCGACCTGCAAAAACAAGAATGACATAAATAAAAAAAGCGTATCCTTTTAAAAGGGATACGCTTTATATATTTTAAAAAAATTAGCCAGCAGCATTGAGCTTCTTTGCAAGCTGTGATTTCTTTCTTGCAGCAGCATTTTTATGCATAAGATTGTGGGCAGCAGCCTGGTCAACCTTCTTTATAGCAAGTCTGATAGCAGCTTCTTTATTTTCAGCATTTGAGCTTACTGCGATGTCAGCATTTTTAAGAACTGTTTTAAGGTTGGTTTTTCTTGCCTTGTTGTTGGCAGCCTTTACCTTGTTAACCTTAACTCTTTTCTTAGCAGATTTGATATTCGGCATTCGTATGCACCTCCTTAATAAAAATCATATAAAAGCATAGAATAAATCAGCAGAGACACAATGCCGATTTAAAATATGTGTATGGAACGACCATACGAACCTGAATATAATATTATCATCTTTTCAGAAAAAAATCAATAGTAAATTTAAAATAATATATAAAAATTTTTCGGCGGAAACTGTCGGAATATACAATTTTTATTATGGAGGTACACTTTTATGACATTCAGCCCAAGAACTGACCTTGCGGTCGAATGCGTTTCAGGACGCACTGTAAGCCATGGAATAACCCAGACTGTAAGAGGAAAAACTTTTCATATAACTGAAATACTGATTGAAAATGATGAGGACGCAAAAACTGTCGGAAAACCAAAAGGCAGATATGTTACACTTGAAACCAGCTCTTTAAACGGATTCGGCGGCGACTACAGAAAAATGATTGAAGAACTTGCTGACGAACTCAGAAAATTTATACCGGAAGGTCATATCATGGTCGCAGGACTCGGAAACAGCGGCATAACTCCCGATGCTCTCGGAGTATATGCCGCTGAAGGAGTAATTGCAACACGTCACCTTAAAAGTGAATTTGCTGATGACGAATTTTTCGGAAATCTTCGCTCTGTAAGCGTTCTGATATCCGGAGTAATCGGAAAAACAGGTATAGAAACCGCTGAAATCATACGCTCTGTAGCTGAACGCATAAAGCCTGATGCACTGATTGCAATAGATGCCCTTGCCTGTGCCGATATGTCAAGGCTTGGCAGGACTATACAGATAAGCGATACCGGAATATCTCCCGGAAGCGGCGTTCAGAACAGAAGAAAAGAACTTTCATACAGTACTTTGGGTATTCCTGTAATTGCAATAGGCGTTCCTACTGTTATGGATATGTATACGATAATCGAAAACTTTACCGGAAACAAGGCAGATTCAGATATTCCGAATATGATGGTAACCCCTAAGGATATTGACAAGCTTACAGAACATTCTGCTGAAATAATCTCATATGCTCTCAACTGTGCCTTGCAGCCTGACCTCTCATTCGAGGATATTGGGGAAATGCAGAGATAACAGACAGTATCTTAACATCAATTCGATGAATTATTTCTATAGGGGCGACCATTGGTCGCCCGTCAGATTCACCGGAATTTCATGCGTATGACAAATGTTTTTCCATACGGAAAACAAATATTGAAATTATGGTTTAACCATAATTCAGACGGGCGACCAATGGTCGCCCCTACAAAGTTTTCAATCATAAAATTTTAATGGCATTTTTTTTATTTTTCTGCGGCAAATAATCAAAATTATTCTATTGACATATTTATAAAAATATTTTATAATATATGTGTAAAATATTTGTGTTTTACTGCCGATTTATAGGCTTTTGTGCCTAAAATCGTTAAATTCTGTAAATTTGAAAGGAGAAGATTATAATGTCACTGACATCTAATCCGAATGTATTGAAATGGGTTGAAGAAGTTACTGCCCTTACAAAGCCTGACAAAGTTGTATGGATTGACGGCAGCAAGGAACAGCTTGCCGAACTCCGTGCTGAAGCTATAAAAACCGGTGAAATGATTGAACTCAATCAGGAAAAACTTCCGGGCTGCCTCTATCACAGAACAAAACCTAATGACGTTGCCCGTGTTGAAGACAGAACTTTTATCTGTACAAGAAAAAAAGAAGATGCAGGTCCTACTAACAACTGGATGGACCCTAAGGAAATGTATGCTATGCTTACACCTATGTATGACGGTGTAATGAAAGGCAGAACTATGTATGTAATCCCTTATTCAATGGGTCCTATCGGTTCTCCTCTCGCTAAGGTAGGCGTTGAAGTTACTGACTCAATCTATGTTGTTCTCAACATGAACATCATGACAAGAATGGGTAAACAGGCTTTTGAAAACCTCGGCGATACTTCAGACGATTTCGTAAGAGGTCTTCATTCAAAGGCTGATGTTGACCCTGAAAAGAGATATATCGTTCAGTTCCCTGAAGATAATACTATCTGGTCAATCAACTCTGCTTACGGCGGAAACGTTCTCCTCGGCAAAAAATGCTTTGCCCTCAGAATCGCTTCATTCCAGGGCAAGAATGAAGGCTGGATGGCTGAACATATGCTTATCCTCGGCGTTAAGAAACCTGACGGCGAAGTTAAGTATATTACTGCTGCTTTCCCGTCTGCATGCGGAAAAACTAACCTCGCTATGCTCATTCCTCCGGAAGGCTATAAGAAAAACGGCTATGAAATATTCACAGTCGGCGATGATATTGCATGGATGAAACCAGGCAAGGACGGCAGACTCTATGCTATCAACCCTGAAAACGGTTTCTTCGGCGTTGCTCCGGGTACTAACGAAAAATCAAATTTCAATGCACTCGAATGTACAAAGAAAAATACTATCTTTACAAATGTTGCTATCAATAATGATGACAATACTGTTTGGTGGGAAAAACTCACAAAGACTCCTCCTGTAAATGCTACTGAATGGAAGGGCGAAAAGGTAAACGGTATTGAATATACTGCTGAAAAGGATGCAAACGGCAAAAACAAGACTCTTGCTCATCCGAACTCAAGATTTACTGCTCCGGCAGAAAACTGCCCGTGCATTTCACCTGAATTCAATAATCCGGCAGGCGTTCCTGTTTCAGCTATAATCTTCGGCGGCAGACGTGCTTCAACAACTCCTCTCGTATATCAGTCATTTGACTGGACTCACGGAACTTATGTTGGTTCAGCTGTTTCATCTGAAACTACTGCTGCTGCTACAGGTGCTGTAGGCGTTCTCCGTCATGACCCTATGGCTATGAAGCCATTCATCGGCTACAATGTAGGCGATTACTGGGCTCACTGGCTCGAAATGGGCGAAAAGCTCGGCGACAAAGCTCCTAAGATATTCAATGTAAACTGGTTCAAACAGGACGAAAACGGCAACTTCATCTGGCCTGGATTCGGCGACAACATGAGAGTTCTCGACTGGATTATCAAGAGATGTGAAGGAACTATCGACGCTGTTGAAACTCCTATCGGCTTCGTTCCTAAGAAGGGCGATATCAACGTTGAAGGCATTGAAGATGAAGTTACTCCTGAAATCATGGATAAGCTCCTCGATGTTGATAAAGACCTCTGGGTTAAGGAAATCGCTGAAATGAGAAGATACTATAAGGAAGATATCGCTGACAAGGGCGGAAAGATTCCTACAGCTCTCTATGAACAGCTTGACAAGATTGAAGCTAACCTTAACAAGTAATTTTTCTCTTTTTGAATAAAACAAAGGGATATCTTTTTTAGAAGGATATCCCTTTCTACATAATCTGATATAAAAAATTTCCCCGGAACTGTTACAGCTCCGGGGAAATTTGGTTTATCGTGGCGTTATCCTTCTATTTCAATATATTTATGACCTTCAACTTTTTTAGGCTCTGCTTTTGGAACGCTGATACTCAGAACACCGTTCTCAAATTTTGCCTTAACATCAGCTTCAGCTACTGCGTCACCAATGTAGAAACTTCTCTGCATAGCACCGGCATAACGTTCCTGACGAATCAGCTTGCCTTCTTTGGTCTTTTCGTCCTTGTCAAGACCTTTTGAAGCACTGACGGTAAGATAACCGTTCTGAAGCTCCAGATTAATTTCATCTTTCTTGAATCCCGGCAAATCAATAACAATCTCATAGTGGTCGTCATGCTCATGTACATCAGTTTTCATGACGTGTGCAGCATGTTTGCCATACAGCTTCTTTTCAACATCTTTGCCGAAATCAGGGAATCTGAAAAAGTCATCAAATAAACTTTCACCTAAAACACGTGGATACAACATAGGTCAGTCCTCCTTTTAACTGTCGCATTGTTTTTTCATTGTCATGAACAAGAGGTAAACAGTATCAGTACTTATTTTTTTTTGTGCTGTTCTGTTCCTTTGTTCTGATTATAATTATAGCACTGCATATTAGCACTGTCAAGGGGAAAGTGCTAATTTTCACACAGTTTTCATTTTTTTCACAAAAACGTCATATTATACAGATATTGCCTTGCAAATGCTGACATTATATAATAATTTTCATAAATTTTTAATGCAAATTCAACAACGAAATTTTATAATTGAAAACAATGAATTTTTCGTTTATTTTGCAGGGATGAGCGGCAAACTGCCGCCTGTAATCTGTAAAATATCCGCCCATTGGTTTTACTGTTGACCAATGATTCCCCATACAAAAAAAGACCTGAACACGATTTTACGCATTCAGGTCTTTATTTTCAGTCAGTCGAGGTGACAGGATTCGAACCTGCGGCCCCTACGTCCCGAACGTAGTACTCTACCAAACTGAGCCACACCTCGTTTTCAGTCTTTTAGTATTATAACATAAAAAAATCAGTTTGTAAAGAGGAAATTTAAAAAAAATTTACTTGACAGAATTATATTTTTGCTTTACAATATAATGTGATTAATATATTAAAAAGGAAGGTTTCGTATGCTGCAGAATTCAGAAAAAATTATGGACAAAATAGTTGATTTATGCAAATCAAGAGGCTTTGTCTATGCAGGCTCGGAAATATACGGAGGTCTTGCTAATACATGGGATTACGGCCCTCTTGGCGTTGAACTCAAAACAAATATCAAAAATGCATGGAGAAAAAAATTCATACAGGAAAACAAATATAATGTAGGTCTTGATTCAGCAATACTTATGAATCCTCAGACATGGGTTGCATCAGGTCATATCGGCGGATTTTCTGACCCTCTCATGGACTGCAAGGAATGTAAGACACGCCACAGAGCTGACAACCTTATTGAAGACTTTGACGGAACTAATCCAAGCGGCTGGACTAATCAGCAGATGATGGATTACATAAAAGAACATAATATTCCGTGTCCGGACTGCGGCAAACATAATTTTACTGATATCCGTCAGTTTAACCTTATGTTCAAGACATTCCAGGGCGTTACTGAAGACTCAAAGTCAGAACTTTATCTGCGTCCGGAAACTGCTCAGGGAATATTCGTAAACTTTGCAAATATTCAGAGAACAAGCCGTAAAAAAATACCGTTCGGCGTTGCTCAGATAGGTAAATCATTCAGAAATGAAATAACTCCGGGAAACTTTATTTTCCGTGTCCGTGAATTTGAACAGATGGAACTTGAATTTTTCTGCAAACCGGGCACTGATATAGAATGGTTCAGATACTGGAGAGAGTTCTGTAAAAACTGGCTTTTAAGCCTTGGCATAAAGGAAGAAAATCTCCGCCTCAGAGACCATTCAAAGGAAGAACTCTGCTTCTACTCAAAGGCAACAACCGACTTTGAATACCTTTTCCCGTTCGGCTGGGGCGAACTCTGGGGAGTTGCAGACAGAACAGATTATGACCTTAACCAGCATATCAATACAAGTGGAAAAGCTCTCGATTACTTTGACCCTGAAACAAAAGAAAAATATGTTCCGTATGTAATCGAACCGTCACTTGGCGTTGAAAGACTTTTCCTCTCAATCGTTACTGAAGCTTATGATGAAGAAAATATCGGTACTGAAGAAAAACCTGATGTAAGAACTGTAATGCATTTCCACCCGTATCTTGCACCATTCAAGGCAGCAGTTCTTCCGCTTTCAAAGAAACTCAGCGGAAAAGCTTCTGAAGTATACGATATGATATCAAAGAAATTCAATGTTGATTTTGATGAAGCAGGTTCTATAGGCAAGCGTTACCGCAGACAGGACGAAATAGGAACTCCTTTCTGCATTACATATGATTTTGAATCTGAAAATGATAACTGCGTTACAGTCCGTGACAGAGATTCAATGGAACAGATAAGAATAAAAATTGATGAAGTTATCCCATATCTTGAAAAAGCAGTTGAATTTTAATTTCTAAGCTGTTTATTTGAAAAAAATATATACAAAAAAACAACCGGAATTGTTTACAACAATTCCGGCTGTTTTTTATTATTTTGTAAAGAAATGCTGTCTGCATTCATATTTTTCATTCGGGGCAATTTCAGTATATCCTGTGATATCGGCAGGAAGTGAGAGATTAGGTGCATCTATCATGGCTGTCATAGGTTCAGGACAGAAATATTTGTTGAAACCTCTGTCATTCCAGATAATCCAGAATTTATATGCATCTGAAACTTCATAGCAGATTTTCTTTCCGCTTGCAGTATCAGTGAATACTGCTCCGTGGAATGGCTTGCCGTCAAGCTCTGTATTTTCCATAAAATACATATCATTTGAAATATCCTGAAGTACAGGGCACTGAGTTCCGTTTTTATAAGCCATATCCCATTCATTGAGTTCAAGGAGCTTTTCAGTAGGCAGACATCTTTCATTGAGTTCGCATTTTTTGCCTATGCCGAATAAAGCTCTTATATCCTTTTCCTCTGCTCCGTCAGCAAAAGGTGTGTTTATTGTTGTATGAGTAGCAACTGATACCGGCATCATTTTATCTGAAAGATTTGTAAATTCAACCTTGTATTCAAGACCGTTTTCAGATACTTCAAAAGTATATTCAGCTTTGAATTTAACAGGAAGATATTCAAAGAATTCATCATTTTCATCATAGATATACTGAGTCTTTGCCCATGCTTTTTTATCATCGCATGAATGCTCTGCAACAGTATGTTTTCTCTTATGTATGAATCCGTGGATATGATTGTTGTAAGGTGCTTTTTCGTTTACAGGCAGATGATATACTGTATCTGATGTTTTAAGTATTCCGTCAGCAAATCTGTTTGGCAGATAAAGTGTAGGGAGTCCCCATACTTCAGCAGATTTTTTGATTTCATCAGCCGGTGTATCAGCTTTGAAACGGAAAATTTCAATGCCGTTTTTCTCATCTCTGAGTCTTATTACATTGCTTCCTATCTCATATGCGATATATGCAGTAAATCCTCCGGCTGAGATTTCAATGCATGGTGTTCCGTTGAAGTCCATTATTTTAGTATAATTTTTCACAGTTTCCACTCCTCGATATTAATATTATTTCATTAATATTAACATATTTTTTATGATTTGTCCATAGCAAAAAAGCAATTATTTTTAAATCGATGGTTATTTCCATCTGTTTTCTGTTTGGTTTAACACAAATTCGTTTTGTAGGGGCGACCATTGGTCGCCCGCCCAGTTTATAGTCCCCCAAACGGGCGAACACAGTTCGCCCCTACAAAATGAATCTGCATATTATTTAATCCGAATTTCAGAAAATAATCATCGAATTGGCGTTAAAACAAATTAATCTGCTTTATTTTGTGATTTTACACAAGATTATACAATAAATTATGTAAACAATCACAATCAGATTTATATTGACATTTTTAATTGTATGTGATATCATTTGATAAATAAGGGGTGATTTATTATAAAATTTTCAGGATTATCCACAACTGCCATAAAAATAATTGCATTGATTTTCATGACAACAGACCATATCGGTTCATTTATTCCCGATATGCCTGTATGGCTTCATTATATAGGAAGACTTGCATATCCGCTTTTTGCATTTGCTTCGGCGTGGGGATTTTATTATACACATGATAAAAAACTTTATATGAAAAGACTTTACAAAATGAGCCTTTTAATGTGTATTATTGATATTCTTGTGCCGGTGGTCGCAGAAACTCTGTTTAATGTAAATTCAGCTGAAAGTTTGAATAATAATATTTTTTCATCAATACTTTTTGCGGATATAATAATCTATCTTATCGAATCAACTTCATCTGACAAAAAGAAAAGAAAAAAATATCTCATTGCATTTGCTGCATATCAGGCAGTAGTATATGTATTGGTTATTATGCTTTACTTTGGAATCAGTGATATAACATTTGTTGATTTAAGTCTTCTTCCGGGTGTTGAGGGATTTCTTACGGTTCTGCCTGCAACAGCTCTTTGTTCTGCTGTTGTAACTGAAGGCCCTTTATATCTGACTCTGATGATAGTCCTGATATACTATTCAATGCATGACAAAAAGAAACTTACAATAAATTATTTTATATATAATATCGCATTTTTTCTGCTTGTAGTGACACGTTCTGTAAATATATTCTTTTATAAGCTTTCGCTTCATTTCCCTGATAATATCATTGTATCATTTTTTGAATACACAGCAGGTTTTTTCGGATTTACAACGGACGGAATAGACCTTGCAATGAGCGAAAGTTTCTATAATTCTGTTTTTTTTGTAAATTATCAGTGGTTTATGATTTTTGCACTGCCTTTTATGCTTATGTACAACGGAAAAAAGGGCAGAGGTATGAAATATCTTTTCTATATATATTATCCTCTGCATATAGTTGTTCTTTACTGCATTGGTATTTCAATCCCCTTGTAAAAAAGGGGATTTTTTAATTGTATAGGCGAACCTGTTATGGTTAATGGAAAAATCTTAAAACAGCAAGAATTATAAGTACAGCACCGCCTATGCATGAGCCGTTTTTTTCAGATTTCATATTAAGCTTTCTGCCTGCGAGTTCTCCGGCTTTCATAACGGTTATTCCGCCGATAAGAGCCATTATTCCGGTTCTTAAAACGCCTGTTCCGGTGAGTCCTGCACCTGTTCCCGTAGCGAGTGAATCCACTGACAGCGATATTGAAAGCACAAATGCTTCACCGAGTGAAAGTTCCTTTGAATTATCCCTGTCTGCTGTGCATTCGTCCATAAATATCTGAATCTGTGTATTTTTGCAGTTCCCGAGTCTGCATTTCAACAGATTTCTTATGCAGTTTTTAAAGAGATATATTGCACCTATAATGAAAAGTATTGCTGAACCTGCATAAATGCATAGTCTTTCGGGGATAAACCTGCCTATCAGTTCTGAAAATTCCAGTGCAACTGTAAGTATTGCTGCTCCTGTAAGGCTTATAACGGCTGATGAACGCAGAGGTATTTTTATCCCGTTTCTGCCGTATGAAAAGGCTGTGAAGAACATATCCGTGCATACTGCAAGAACAAGCATTATTTCCTGTATCATTGACTTCACCCCTTGAGAATGTTATTATTAATATAGTACGAAATTTTTAAGGAAAGGTGATTAATAATGTCAACAAAGGAAAAAGTTCTTTCAGCTCTCGAAAATGCTGACGGAAACTATATTTCAGGAGCTGTTCTTGCTGAAACTCTTGGAATTTCAAGAAATTCAGTATGGAAAGCAGTCAATTCTCTCAGAGAGGACGGCTTTAAAATAGATTCACTCAGAAATAACGGTTACAGGCTTGCAGATGAACGTTCATTTGTTTATCCGCAAAGACTTCAGAAATATCTTTCTTCACGGTATCTCGGAAAACAGGTTTACTGTTTTAAGGAAATTGATTCCACAAACAACTATGCAAAAAAACTCGCTCATGAAAATGCTCCTCACGGGACAACTGTAATTGCTGAATCCCAGACTGCCGGAAAGGGAAGAATGGGAAGAAATTTCAATTCTCCTGCCGGAACAGGTCTTTATATGAGTGTTATTTTAAAAATGCCGCTTAAAGCCGAAACTGCTCAGCTTATAACCTCATGTGCGGCTGTTTCAGTCGCTCAGGCAACAGATGCATTATGTCCGGCTGAATCAAAAATAAAATGGGTAAATGATATCTTTATAAATGACAGAAAAATATGCGGCATACTCACAGAGGCTTCAATCAGTTTTGAAACAGGTATGCTTGATTTTGCAGTTGTCGGAATGGGCATAAATGTATATTCAGTAAAAAATGCCTTTGACAGTCAGCTGCTCGAAACAGCTTCATCAATTGAAGATGAATGCGGTATTGTCATTGACCGTTCACAGCTCTGTGCGGAAATACTCAGCTGTTTTGAAAAAAATCTTGGTCTGCTTGAAAACCGCCGGTTTATTGACGAATACAGAAAACGCTCCTGCACTGTCGGAAATTATGTCATGGTAACAAAGGGAAATTCCCAGCGTCATGCATATGCATTTGATATAGATGATTCAGCCTGCCTTATGGTTCGCTATGATGACGGTTCAGAAGAAGCTCTCAATTCAGGAGAGGCAAGAATTATAAAACTTTAATATAACGTCAATTCGATTGTGATTAAACACAAGGAATTTTTCGTTTGTTCTGTAGGGGCGACCATTGGTCGCCCGCTCAAATTATGGTTGAAACATAAATTTGATATCTGTTTTGTACATATAAAATCATTGGTTTTTCGTCTGAAATTCTGGGAAACTGCAACGGGCGACCAATGGTCGCCCCTACAGAACCAATTTGCATATCATTTAATGAACGGATTACAGAAAATAATCATCGGATTTGCGTTAAAATATAAGATAAATGCTTGACTTTTTTTTACGCATAGAATATAATTATAATTGATTGTCGGATTGTGTACCGATTTTTAGGAAAATGTTTTAAATTGGGAGGTTTAAATGTGAAAAAAATCAAAAAGCCTGTATTCTTCATCGTTTTCATTGTAATAGCTGTATTTTCCTGTTCAACTCTTTTCGGCTTTACATCTCAGTACGGCGATATTGTCACTACCCATATCAAAGGCGTAAAGGATATACGTCTTGGAATTGATATTCAGGGCGGTGTTGACGTAACATTCACTACAGAAGACGGTGTTGATGCAACTGATGACCAGCTCGCCTCAGTTATGGAAGTAATGAAAGTCCGTCTTGCTTCACTCAATATAAACGACTCGGAAGTTTATGTTGACAATGACAAGGACAGAGTTATCGTACGTTTCCCGTGGCAGTCAGGTGAAAGCAGCTTTGACCCTGAAGCAGCTGTTGCAGAACTTGGTGAAACCGCTATGCTCCGCTTTATCGAAGGTACTGAATATGACCTCGACAAGGTTATTGCTCAGGGTACTGATATTGCAAACGCATACGTTTCAAGACAGCAGGATTCAACAAGCGGTACTCAGAATTATGTTGTAGCTCTTGAATTTTCTGATGAAGGTACTCAGAAATTTGCTGATGCAACTTCAAGACTCTATCAGAGTAAAGGCTCTATCTCAATATGGATGGACGACACATGTGTAAATCAGGCTACTGTATCAGCTCATATCACTGACGGAAAAGCCATCATAACAGGTGACTATGACTATGAAAGTGCAAAGAGTCTTGCTGACAAGATAAATTCAGGTGCATTGCCTTTCAATCTTGTTACATCAAGCTTCAAGACAATTTCACCTACTCTCGGAACAGGTGCTCTCAATGCAATGATTTTAAGCGGTATAATAGCATTCGCTTTCATTGCTGTATATATGATAGTTCTCTACAGACTCCCCGGATTTGTTTCAGTTATCGGACTTGCAGGTCAGGTTGCAGGCACATTTGCCTGTATATCAGGCTATTTCAGCTTTATGGACAGCTCAACCCTCACAATACCGGGTATAGCAGGTATTATTCTTGCTGTAGGTATGGGCGTTGATGCTAATATTATCACATTTGAACGTGTGAAGGAAGAAATAAATGCAGGCAGAAACGTTGAAAAAGCTCTTGAAAACGGATATAAAAGAGCATTTACAGCTATTTTTGACGGAAATATCACAGTTATCATAGTTGCCGCAGTACTTATGGGTGCTTTCGGCGTTCCTTCAAGCAAATTCGCTAAGGCGCTCAGCTGGGTATTCTTCATGTTCGGAGCTTCCGCTGAAGGTACTATCTATTCATTCGGCTTTACTCTTATGGTCGGCGTTGTGCTTAACTTCCTCATGGGAGTTCTTGCTTCAAAGCTTATGCTCGGCTCACTTTCAAAATTCAAAGTTTTCAAAGACAAGAAATTCTACTGCGGAAAGCCTAAAAAATCAAAAGAGCTCAATTTTGTCGGCAAAAAGAAAATATTCTTCTCAGCCTCTCTTATGCTTATAGTTCTTTCAGTTGTAATGACATTCACAGGCGTTGATGTTGATATCGAATTCAAGGGCGGTACTATTATTTCATATTCATATTCAGGTGATATTGATGCTGATGCTGCCAAATCAGAAATTGAAGATATCATCGGTTCAGATGTAAATATCCAGACAGGTGACCTCTTTGACAATGATAAAAAGAGCCTTACTATCTCATTTGTTTCAAATGAAGGTCTTACCTCCGACAAACAGACTGAACTCACTGACGCTATTCAGGAAAAATATCCTGACAATGAAATTGAAATCCTTGACTCAAATGATGTAAGCCCGACTGCCGGACGTGAATTCTTCCTCAAATGTCTTGTTGCAGTAATCTTCTCATCAATCGTGCTTATCATATATATCGCATTCAGATTCAGAAAAATCGGCGGTATGTCTGCCGGTGTATGTGCCGTTGCAACACTTTTCCATGATGTAATAATAGTTTACGGAATATATATTCTTCTCGGATTTTCTATCAATTCAAACTTCATGGCGGTTATCCTTACAATTCTCGGCTATTCCATCAATGATACAATCGTTATCTATGACAGAATAAGAGAAAACAGAAAGCTTCTCCCGAAAGCTCCTCTTAATGAACTTGTAAACAAGAGTATCAACCAGTCTGTAAGACGTTCAGTAAGAACATCTCTTACAACT
Source organism: Ruminococcus sp. UBA5884 (assembly GCA_002431975.1). Lineage (GTDB taxonomy): Bacteria > Bacillota > Clostridia > Oscillospirales > Ruminococcaceae > UBA5884. The sequence goes on along the minus strand of DJFA01000008.1, from coordinate 41,911 downwards.
GTTATGTCAATGGTTACAATCGTTGTTGTTGCCCTGATATTCGGAGTTGATTCAATTCTCAGCTTCTCAGTACCGCTTATATTCGGTATGCTCGTGGGTACATACTCATCACTTTGCATTGCATCTCCTCTGTGGGTATGGTGGAACAACAGAAAAGCTAAAAACTAAATTTTCCGGAAAGGACGCTTATATGCGTCCTTTTGCGTATATCAGGAGGTAACTAAAATGAAAGCCGGTGTTTCAACAGCCTGCCTTTATCCCGTTCATGTTGAAGACGCTTTGCAGGAACTCGGTGATATGGGTATTGACAATACTGAAATATTCCTTAACTGTCATTCTGAACTCAAGGAGTCATTTATCAGAAACCTTTCGCATATACTTGAAAATAATAATATGTCATGCGTTTCAATTCACCCCTTTACAAGCGAACTTGATAATCTTATGTTCTTTTCACAGTATAAACGCAGAATATACGATATTCTTGAATATCATAAATATTATTTCAATGCAATGAATATACTCGGTGCGGAAATATTCGTATTTCATGGCAACAAAACCTCTACTCCGGTAAGTCCGGAATTTTATATGGAGCGTTTCAATATGCTCTGTGAACTCGGCAGAAGTTTCGGAATAACTGTAGCTCATGAAAATGTTGCAAGATGTCAGTGCAGAAGTATTGATTTTATGAAACAGCTTATAAATCTTAATCCTGATATCAGATTCACACTTGATATAAAACAATGCATAAGAGCCGGAGAAAATCCGATAAATGCCGCTTATGAGATAGGCAGCAATATTATTCATGTTCATATAAGCGACCATAACGATAAAAATGACTGCATGGAAATTGGAAAAGGCACTTTTGATATTGAAAAATTTCTTGCAGTTCTTAAACAAAAAGGCTTTGACAGAAGCGTTGTAATAGAACTCTACAGAGGCGGCTTTGAAAATGATTCCGACCTTTATGATAATTTCAGAAATCTGTCAGATATTATTGAAAGGATTTGAAATATATGAGATGCCCATTCTGCGGCTTTGAAGATACAAAAGTAATAGATTCACGACCGTCTGACGGCAAAAAACGCAGACGCAGAGAATGCATAAAATGCGGTAAAAGATTTACTACATATGAAATAGTTGAAAAACCTCTGCTTATGGTTCAGAAAAAAGACGGCTCGTTTGAACAGTTCGATAAAAACAAACTCATTACCGGCATTTACAGTGCTATAAAAAAACGTCCCATAAGTATGGCTGATGTTTCAGGAATTGCTGAGGGTATAGAAACTTACTATGCCAATGAAATGAGAAATCAGATAACCTCCGCTGAAATAGGTGACATGGTTCTCGAAAAACTCAGAACTATTGACCCTGTTTCATATATACGCTTTGCATCTGTATACAAGGATTTTACAGATGTCGACAGCTTTATAAAAGCTATTTCAGAACTCGACAGAAAATAGTTATATTTACTAAAAATATTGTTTGAATAATAATGCCGTATAATCAGTTTCAACAAACTTTTAAAATTATAAAAAAACAGTGGAAATTATACGTTTTTTATGATATCATTGTTATAAGCTTAATAAGCTTTATGTAGAATGTTTCTTTTATGAAAGGAGTCGTGCATTATGGATTTGAACAGCATTTTCAACACACCCGATTATACAGACCAGTATGACCCGTCAGATATAGAAGATAATAAAATCTGGTCAGGTCTTGCCTATCTCGGAGGCGGAATTCTCTTTTTCCTGCCGCTGATAGTTCATCAGGGTTCTCCATTCGGCAAGTATCATGCAAATCAGGCTCTTGTACTGCTTATATTCGGTATAATTGCCGGAGTCCTCAGCGGTATCGTAGGATTTATTCCGGTTATCGGAAAGATTATTGCATGGGTTATAAGAGTTATATGCTTTGTACTTATGGTTGTAGGTCTTATAAATGGTTTCCAGGGAAAAGCTAAATCTCTGCCGGTTATCGGGGAACTTTTCTCACTTATAAAATAACATAGTTTCAATATCATCAAATGCGTCTGCCTGTTTTTTATAAAACAGGCAGACTGCTTTTTTATGCCAATTTGATGATTGTTATTTGTAGGGGCGACCATTGGTCGCCCGCCGAATTATGGTTAAACCATAAACTTGATATTTGTTTTGTGTATGGAAAATCATTGGTTATCATCATGAAATTCTGGTAATTGCAACGGGCGACCAATGGTCGCCCCTACAGAACCAATTTAATTTCAGATAAACGAATCACAGAAACAACCATCAGATTTACATTGTTTAAGCATAAATTCCTGTGAATTATAGTATAATCTAATACAACGGATTTCATAATTCTGAAAGGGGATTTAATAAAATGTTCTGTGTATCATTAAGTGTAAGAAAGGTAAAAATCATTGCTGTTGCAGTTCTCGGCTGTATTGCAGCTGTTGGCATTGCGGCAGCCTTAAACAGCCGCAGCGTAAAAAAAAATATTATTCTCGAAAATAATACAAGCCGTGTGGGATTTCTCAATATAAACGGCTATGATGTTGAGGAAGAACCATCTGACTGCATTACTGTCAGTATTCCGTCAGAATTTAACCGCATATACAGCGAATATAACAATATTCAGCTTGAACAGGGCTTTGACCTCGAAAAATATATGGGGCAAAGTGCAGAAATATATACTTATCAGTTAAGCAGCAATCCGGATATGTGTGCAGTGCTTATAATACATAACAATAATCTTATAGGCTGTGATATCCATTCCGCTGAATACGGCGGTGCTTTTGAGGCTCTGCTGAAATCATAATCAGGTCTTTCAAAGACCTGATTTTTTTTATATAATTCCTAATTATTTGATGAAAAAAATTGCTTTTTTTAGTATTTTGTTCTATTATTTTGTGTTCCGTTGACAAGTAATTTTTTTTAGTGTATCATTATTAATAAAGATATTTTTTTGTGTGAAAGTGGGCTGATAATTATATGATAAACCAGATAAACAGAACAGAAAACAGGGTTTTTGAATTTGATACAAATAATCATATACAGAATCTTTGTGAAAATCTGAATGATAATTCTGCAATCGATGCAAGACTTTATGATAAATTTCATGTAAAAAGAGGTTTAAGACGTTCGGACGGTACAGGCGTTGTTGCAGGAATTACCAATATATGCAACGTTCACGGCTATATCGTCAATGAGGGCGAACGTGAACCAATGGAAGGCGAACTCATTTACAGAGGATATAATGTGCGTGACCTCGTTAAAAATGTTGAAAAAGAAGACAGATTCGGTTTTGAAGAAACTGTTTATCTGCTGCTGTTCGGTCAGCTCCCTGATAAACATGAGCTTGAAAGCTTTACTGAATATATGGGAAGCCTCAGAGAACTCCCTCCATACTTTATCGTTGATATGATTTTAAAAGCTCCTTCACCCGATGTAATGAACAAGCTTGCCCGTTCAGTGCTTGCTCTTTATTCATATGATAAAAATGCTGAGGAAAAATCTCTTGAAAGCGAACTCAGAAAGGCTATGAGCCTTATCGCCAAAATGCCTGTTATAATGACAAGTGCCTATCAGGTAAAAAGACAGTATTACAATAATGACAGCCTTGTAATGCACCCTATCGACCCAGGCGAAAATACTGCCCAGACTATTCTTTCACTCCTCAGAGAGGACAGGCAGTATACCAAGGAAGAGGCTCAGCTGCTTGATACGCTCCTTATGCTCCACGCTGAACATGGCGGCGGAAACAATTCAACATTTACCTGCCGTGTGCTTACATCATCAGGCACTGACGCATATTCTGCATATTCCGCTGCAATAGGTTCTCTCAAAGGCTCAAGACATGGCGGTGCAAATATAAAGGTTATGCAGATGCTTGAGGACTTTGAAAAAAATGTTGAAAACTGGGAAGATGAAGGTCAGGTCGCTGACCATATCATTAAAATACTCAAAAAAGAAGCTAATGACCGTTCAGGTCTTATATATGGAATGGGTCATGCTGTATATACTCTCTCTGACCCCCGTGAACAGATTCTTAAAAGAAAAGCTTTTGAACTCGCTGAAGGCAAGGAGATTGAAAGAGAATTCTGTCTGCTCAATACAATTGAAAAGCTTACACCTGAAATATTCAAACAGGTAAAGGGCGATGAAAAAATTATGTGTGCCAATGTCGATATGTATTCAGGCCTTGTATATAAAATGCTCGGTATCCCGAAGGATTTGTTTACGCCTCTTTTCGCAACAGCACGTCTTGCCGGCTGGTCTGCACACCGTATGGAGGAAATAATGACCGGAAAACGTATTATACGCCCTGCATACAAGGCTATTACAAAACCTCTTGAATATATTCCGATAGATAAAAGATAAATGTCAGAACTTTATGCGGAATAACCGTGTAAATTCATATATATAAGCCCATATGGAAAAAGGAGATTCTGATATGAGAAAAACAAAAATCGTCTGCACAATAGGCCCTTCAACAGATGACGAATCTGTATTGCGTGAGCTTATGCTCGCAGGCATGAACGTTGCCCGCTTCAACTTCTCACACGGAGATTATGCAATGCATGAAAGACGTTTCCGTGAAGTAGTAAAGCTCCGTGAGGAACTCGGACTCCCGATAGCTACAATGCTCGATACAAAGGGTCCGGAAATAAGACTCGGAAAATTTGTTGACAACAAGCCTGTTGAGATAATGGACGGAGATGTCTATACTCTTACAACACGTGATGTTCCATGCACTGCCGAAATTGGAAGCATATCATTTAAAAAACTCCCTCAGGATATAAGCATAGGTACAAGAATCCTTATCAATGACGGAGTTATAGAACTTGTTGCTGAAAGCGTTACAGGCACTGATATAACCTGCCGTATCGTTCATGGAGGCATACTCTCAAACAACAAGGGAATAAATGTTCCGGGAATAAAGCTTTCAATGCCTTACCTCAGCGATGCTGATATGAATGACCTTGAATTTGGTGCTAAAATGGGCTATGACTTTATCGCTGCAAGCTTTGTAAGAACTTCTGCTGATATAAACTATCTCAGAAAATTTACTCAGAGCCTTGGCTGGTTCGATGTAAGAATTATTGCTAAAATCGAAAACGTTGACGGCGTAAACAATATTGATGAAATACTTGAAGCCGCTGACGGAATTATGGTTGCAAGAGGCGATATGGGTGTTGAGATTCCTTTTGAAAAAATCCCTGCAATCCAGAAAAAACTTATCAAATACGGCTATAATGCAGGCAAACAGGTTATCACTGCTACTCAGATGCTTGAATCAATGATTTCAAATCCCCGTCCTACACGAGCTGAAATCACTGACGTAGCTAACGCTATCTATGACGGTACAAGTGCTATCATGCTTTCAGGAGAAACTGCCGCTGGCCATTATCCGATTGAAACTGTAAAAACTATGGCTCTTATCGCTGAAACAACTGAAAATAATATCGACTACAGAAAGAGATTTTCTGCAAGAGGCATTTCAAGCAATTCAAATATTGCAAATGCTATCGCTCATGCAACAGTAACAACTGCTCATGACCTTAATGTAAAGGCTATTATAACAGTTACAAAGGCTGGCTCTACTGCAAGACTTATCTCAAAATATCGTCCTGATGCACCTATTATAAGCTGTACAACAAGCGAAACAGCCTGCCGTCAGATGAATATGTCATGGGGTGTTACTCCTTTGCTTATCGACGAAAAGACAAATACTGACGAGCTTTTCAGCTGTGCTGTTGAAGCTGCAAAAAATGCCGGATATGTTGATGACGGCGATTTGGTAGTAATCACTGCCGGAGTTCCGCTCGGCGTTTCAGGTACTACAAATCTTATGAAAGTTGATATAGTTGAATAACTGACTAAAAGAGGGAGGCAACAGTTGCCCTCTTTCTATGTAGGGGCGAACTGTGTTCGCCCGTTGGATTTACCAAAATTTCAGGCGGGCGACCAATGGTCGCCCCTACAAAATATAATGAGAATTTCAATCATAAAATTTTGTTGTCGAATTTGTGTTGAAATTAAATTTGCATTAAAACAAAGACCGCTGAAAAATCTGAATTTTCAGCGGCCTTTTCTATTTAAGGAGGATTTTTTTAAAAACGGTAATCATAATAATCATCAGAATATGTGTAATCATTATCGGTGTAATAACGGCTGTAGTCACCGGAATTAAGGGATTTAAGGAAATTTTCGCCGTAACTTCTGTATTCAGCCGGAAGAACATAGCTCTGTCCATTATATATTATAAGCATTGCATTATGGTCATCAGTAACATAGAAAGGCTGTGCGTGGATAAGCATTTCAATAAAAAGCTTCTGATGCTTGTTTTTAAGATTTATGCTGTATGAATTTTCAGACTGTGCAACTGAATCCTCAATCGACATATCAGGGAATATATATTTGCTTTCTGAAACGCTCATATCAGAAAAAATATTTGATATTGTATTCGTCTGGCTGAACGGATAGTCATTGAGTCTTTCCATTGACTTTTCATCGGTTATTTTCAAGCCGAGATTTTCAAGGTATTCTATTGTATTTTTAAATGTAGTCAGAACCGGTGCTGAATTGTATATAGTACAATATGTTTCAGCTTCATGCATTATGTCATCAGCAGATGCATTTTTCAAATCTTTTTCATATGCCTGCAAGAGATTGTTTAAATCATTGCTGCTTATATTTCTTTCAAAATCATTTCCGAATCTGTCATATATATAGAAATTATATGGATTGTCAGATTTTGAATAGTTTTCATAGCAGTCTTTAAGATTATCTGTTGTATAATCAATATTTTTCTGATTTGTGCAGCCGATTGTGCATATTTCAATATACTGGTCATTGTTAATTCTGTAACGTCTTGATACTGAACGTCCTGAACGCATATCATATGTTATTGTTATATAATTGGTTGAATTTGCAGGTGTATAGTTAAATCTGTCATACATTGATGGCTTTGTATCAAGAAATTCACTGTAATTCTGTACAATTTCCTTATGGATATCAGTTATTTCTGATATATCTTCATTATTTTCAGTACTGAGGTCTGCATAAGTTCCGGATATGTCACGATATGAAACAAAGACTGATTTTACGCTTTCTGCTTTTGGAACATAAAATGCTGCTCCGAATCCGTTTGTCTGGTATATTATCATAAAGACAAGGATTGAACCGCCTGTCATTGCGAGATATTTAAGTATTCCCTGACCGAATTTTTTAAAACCTCTGTTCTGCATTGTATCAAGGATAAAGAAAACTATTATGCTTGATATTATCCATGGTATGCAGCTGCCTATTCCTGAATCTTCAGATGAAAATGATATAACCATTCCTGATGACATACAGAAGCATATGCAGCCTACAAGTATATAATATACTGCCTTGAATACAAAAGGCTTTGTTACATCTTCGGCTTTTCTCTTTTTATAGAGAAAGTATGCAAGGAAAAATACTGCGGCGGCAATAACAAGATATGCTATAACCCATTTTACAGAGATAATATCATATATATATTCAAGATTTGTATCGTTGAGGAGGTCAACAATAAGTGAATACATTATTCCCAGTCCGCCTATAACGGTCGTGCATTTAAGCAGATGAGATACAGAAATTCCGCCTGAAGAACCATATACCGAGTATTCAAAAAACATAGAGAGTATTATCATTACAAGCGGAACTACCGAATTTATAATTACTGTATAGCCTATACTTTCAACTATGCTGCCGCAGAATGTAAGTACAAGAACTGTTGTTGTATAAAGCATGAGCATTATCAGAAATACGCATACATATGCCTGCATTATCAGTGACAGGCTGCTTATGCTGTTCTGAAATTCTGAACTTGCCCAGTATGGTATTGATGATTCTGCAACGGCATTGATTATAAGTGATGGTATTAATGATACTATGTAAGGTACTGAAAATGTAAGGAGTCCGGCAAGATAATCTCCTGTAAATCTCTGTCCTGATGTGACAGGCAGAGCATATACCATATCAACAAGCGGTCTGCTGTAAAGATAGTGGAATATGTTGAATGCGGTTATTATTACTACTGCAAGGAGTATTACCATTGCTGCAACTGATATAACTGAATAGTATTCATATCCTGTATACTGGTATATTTCAGGATTTATTTTGCTTTGTTCCATTTCATATATTTCAAGGACTTTTCCGAGTACCATCATAGGCATTCCGAAAATACTCAGAACACATGAAATTATAAAAAGTTTTTTGTTATTTGCGAGTTTTACTGAAAAATTATTCAGAAAAGCTTTCTGTGCTGCCATAGCCGAGTCCCTCCATTTCATATATAAATATTTCCTCAAGAGTAAGAGGTATCATTTCAATAACTGTCGGATTCTTTGCTTTTATGATTCTTTCAACTTCTTCTTCGCTGCCTTTGGCTATTATCCTGTAAACGCTCTTTGAGTTTTCAATATGGAGTATTTCAAGCTCCGGAAAATCTTCCTTTTTAAGCGGTTCTGATACGCTGAAAACTGCCTGAACTTTATGTATATTTGACTGTATTTCATCTATTCCGCATGAAAAGACTGTTTTTCCCTCATGGATAAGAACTGCACTGTCGCATATTTCACCGATTTCCTTTAAATTATGCGATGAAATTATTGTTGTAAGATTTCTGTCTATCATTGCATCAACAATCATTCTCTTGACGATTATTCTCATTGAAGGGTCGAGTCCGTCAAAGGCTTCATCAAGAAAAAGATAGTCCGTACAGCAGGCAAGGGCGATTATTACTATTGCCTGACGTTTCATTCCCTTTGAAAATTTGCTTAATTTCTTGTCAAGAGGGAGTTTTATCTGTTTTCTTAAATCCTCAAAAATATCCTCTGAAAATTTCGGATAAAATCTTTTATAGAAATTTTTAAGGGTTTTAAGAGTATATGATGTAAACTGTATTGTTTCATCATTTATAAAAAACACTCGTTCCTTTATGCTGTTGTTGTCATAAACTTCTTCTTTGTCTATATGAAGTTCTCCGCCGTCAGGTCTGTATATTCCGCACAGAAGCCTGAGTATTGTTGATTTTCCCGCACCGTTTGAACCCAGAAGTCCGAATGATGTTCCGTCCGGTATGGTAATATTCACATTGTCAAGTATTATTTTGTCATCTATCTTTTTTGTGACATTTTTAAGTTCAATCATGGTTTCACCTCATTATTCTCAATTCTTTCAATAAGTTCCCCTTTGGTTATTCCGGTTTTCAAAGCTTCATTTACACAGACATCAAAATCAGAAAGTATATAATCCTTTATGAACTGTCTGTTTGACGGTGATACAAAGCTTCCCCTTCCCATTGTGGAATATATTATTCCGTCATGTTCAAGTGACTGATAGGCTTTTGCGATTGTATTAGGATTTATGCCCAGTTCCTTTGCAAGGCTTCTTATGCTCGGGAGCTGGTCATTTTCTTTGAGAACGCCTTTTATTATAAGCTCTGCTATACCTTTGCGGAGCTGTTCATATATAGGCACTCTGCTTTGCAGGTCGATATTGAACATAGTCATGTAACCTCCTTTCATCTGTAACTGTTCTAAGTGTATTATATCTTGTATTACACTTATGATACAACATATTCTGAATTTTGTCAAGGGGATTTTTATAATAATTTTTTATTAACGGATTATTTTCTGTGATTCGTTTATCTGAAATTCGGATTAAATAATATGCAAATTCGTTTTGTAGGGGCGACCATTGGTCGCCCGTTGTATTCACCATGAATTTAATTTGACAACCAATGATTTTCTGTACAGAAAACAAATATCGAATTTATGGTTTAACCATAATTTCGGCGGGCGACCAATGGTCGCCCCTACAGAAATAACCATTGAATTTATGGTTGTACCATAATTTAAACGGGCGAACACAGTTCGCCCCTACAAATAACAAACATCGAATTAACGTTGAACAATTCATCAAATTTGCGTTTTGTACAAATATTGACGACTTTTAAGCGGTTTAATTATAATGCAGACTGTTGAAAAAAAAACCTTTGTATGATATAATTAATTGGATAATGTTAATTTGTAAAAAGGAGAATTTTATGAAAAATCATATTCGACTGTTTCCGGCACTCGTTTCACTGATGATGTTATGCTGTTTTCTGACATCATGTTCAGGAAATAAAGAAAGTTCTTCCTCATCTGAAAGCTCATCTGCCGTATCATCTGATACTCAGGCGGCTGATTCATCAGCGGAAGAAACTACTGCTGAAACCGAGGAAACAGAATTACAGACTGAACCTCCTCATGTGAGTCCTGTTGAAAATATTTCATTTTCTTCGGGAAGTGAAGTTTCTGATATAAATGAAATAATGGACTATGAATCAAACAAGAATTATAAAATAAGTCTTGATAAATTTGCCGATGAAGGCGATATAATCGACTCATTCACATTTGTGTTCTATGCGGCTGACAACTCCTCCAATATCGGAGAATATACAGGAGGCTGCGGCATTTCAGTAAGTTCTGACTGTCCGTCTGCCACTGATGACGGCTGGTATCAGTCAGAGGATTTCAAGGTTTCCGTAAACGGTTCATATGCTGAAATAAAATGGGACGTTCCATCAGATATAAAGGATTATATTGAAATAAGCGAAGACGGATTTGTTCAGATTGGCTACTGGTGGAGCAATGTCCGGAAACTTAAATTAAGCAGTGTAATATGCAGCTATTCTGTAAATGCTTCAATACCTGTTGACAATACCGTTTCTGCTGATATCGGTCAGGAGCTTTACTATGGTACTGAACAGAGCCGCATCTGCCATATTCCGCTTTCATCTCTCATTTCTGACGGCGATACACCTCAGCTTTTTACTTTCAGAATAAACGCTTCAGGCAGTCTTGAAAAATTTTCAGGTGCTTTCGGCATATCCCTTGAGGACGGCTGTCCTTATGAAACAGATAAAAACTGGTATCAGACCGGAAATGTTGCCGCTGTTACTGATTCATCATCTGTGGAGCTTACATGGCTTGTTCCTGACGGCATAAAGGATTATATAAGCTCGTCCGGAGAGCTTATGCTCGGTTACTGGTGGAGTGCCTGCGACAATATAACCCTTGAATCCGTATCAGTAAAATACAGTAATGACGGCTCGGAAAAAACTCCTGAGGCAACTGTTCAGAATAACAGCAATTCTGTCAAATCTGACAAGCCTGTAGGAGAAATGTCATCGGCTGAAATTGTTGAGGATATGAAAATAGGCTGGAATCTCGGAAATACTCTTGAATGCTATGACATAAAATCCGGCACAAACGCTGAAACCGCATGGGGTAACCCTGTTACAACAAAAGCTATGATTGATACTGTAAAGGCTGCCGGCTTCAATGCTGTGAGAATCCCTGTTTCATGGAACGACCATATGAACGCTGAATTTCTTATAGATTCACCATGGATTAAAAGAGTTCAGGAAATCGTTGACTATGCGTTTGACAATGATATGTATGTTATAATAAACGTTCATCATGATGACTATACATGGCTCAACCCCACATATGCCGACCAGCAGGAGGTTACCAAAAAATATACTGCCATCTGGAAACAGGTATGCAACGTTTTCAAGGATTATGATGAACATCTCCTCTTTGAGGGACTCAATGAACCCCGTGTCATAGGCGGCGAAAATGAATGGACAAGCGGTACTGCCGAAGAACGTGATGTTATAAATCAGCTGCTTCAGACATTTGTTGATACCGTAAGAAATTCAGAAGGATACAATAAAACAAGACATCTTATTGTTACCACTCACGCCGCTTCAATTGACAGTGAGGCTGTAAATGGTCTTAAAGTTCCTGATGATGAAAGAATAATCGTTTCAATACATTACTATTCTCCATGGGATTTTGCAGGAGATGAAAGCGATAAGGCTGACTGGGGCAGCGATGCTGACAAAAAAGCTCTTGATGAAGGCTTTGATTTGCTTTACAATACATTTGTAAAAAATGGCATACCGGTTATAATCGGTGAATTTGGTGCTGTCGGCAAAAACAATGACTCCGTAAGAGCTGATTACTATAAATATTATATCGAATCAGCTTCAAAGAGAAATATTACCTGTTTTGTATGGGACGACGGCGGAAAATTCAAAATGCTTAACAGAGTTTCGCTCCAGTGGTATTATCCATCAATTATAAATAATGCAGTAAATGCTGCTGATTAATGTCATTTTGCACAAAAATATATAGTCAGATAATCTGTCATATGTGAATAAAACGTGATATCTGACAAAATTTTTTTTACAGGTACAAAAAATATTGCAGATATGCTATAATTAATATTAAATACAGCAATCTGTATCGGAAACAGTCAGGAGGTAAATTTATTTATGAAATGCAGACAATGCGGAAGCAAAATAAGCGAAGAATTTGTAGCCTGCCCATACTGCGGATTAAGACTTGACGGTGCAGACACCGACACGGGTTCAGGGCCGGCTGCGTCCCATGACAACGGCGTGAAAGAAGCCTTGAAACAGCTTATAGAAACATTCGGAGTTGAAATACTTAACGATAATAAAAAACTTATTTCACTGCTCAGCGACTATATCCCTGAATACGAAAAGGAAAGAAGACTCATTAAAACTGTTGTCAACAATGATGTTTTCAAAAACCTCCTCGAAGGCAGTGCTGACCAGAAACTTGCTGTAAACAAATCAAGGGAATATATGGTCAAGGAACTCTTTATATCAGAAAATGCTGCCGAATTTATTCTTGAATGCTTCACCTATGCTCTCGGCTGGGAGTATGAACCAGCTGTTAATTACGGCAGGTCATATGGCTATAAATCAGAAAATACTCCGTCACCAAGAAAAAAAGCTGCCGGCAGTTCTGCCTCACATGATGACAGAACTCCTGCAAAGGAAGAAAATACTTTGCCTAAAAAGGAATTTTCATCTTTTGATGCTCTTAAATACAGATTCAGAGGAAAAGCAAATATCCCTTACGGCTTTACCTCAATTGAAAGCTTTGCTTTCGACAGCTACAGATTTTTAAGAATAGTCAAAATCCCTGAAAGCGTTACTGTTATAGGTGAATATGCTTTCTCAGAATGCAAAAGACTTAAATCAGTCGTGCTTCCTGACAGTCTCAAGGTAATCAAAAAATCTGCATTCAGCTCCTGCGAAAGACTTATATCAATAAATATCCCTAAAGGCGTTTACAGTATTGAGGACAGTACTTTTTCATTCTGTCAGAAACTTACATCAATAGTCCTGCCGAATACCGTTTCAAATATAGGCAGTGAAGCCTTTTCAGGCTGTGAAAACCTCTCTAAAATAAGAATCCCTGACAGCGTGAAATTTATCGGCGAAAGAGCCTTTGAATTCTGTCCGAAACTTACAATAGAATGCGTAAACGGCTCATATGTACATAAATACTGCCGTGCAAACCAGATTAATTTCACTACATATGAAAATAACTGATGAAACAATCTGAAATTCAGGCAAACGTTTCCCCTACAGAAACATTAATCAACGCAAATATGGGATTTGCCATACATTTTGTAGGGGCGACCATTGGTCGCCCGCCGAAATTATGGTTAAACCATAAATTTGATATCAAAAATCGTTGGTTATCAGCATAAAATTCCGGTAAATGCAACGGGCGACCAATGGTCGCCCCTACAAAACGATTATAGGGCAGGGACTTCGTCCCCGCACCCCTGACCAGAGGCTCTGCCTCTGGACTCCGCCAGC
>DJFA01000008.1:20978-28152 GCA_002431975.1 Ruminococcus sp. UBA5884 | reverse complement strand
TGGGCAAAAACTTTTATTCCCGTTCTTACTTACTGATGTCGCTTTTCAAATGGGCGGATATTTAACTTTAATTAAAATTGCAGGCGGCAGCTTGCCGCAAAGCAATCTGTCGGATTCGCTTTAAAATATTAAAAAGGAAGTGGTTTTAAATGTCTGAACTTAAAATAGGTCAGCATATTGACATGGAATACGGCGGCAGTGCGAAAATCCTGAAAAAACTCGGCAGCGGCGGTCAGGGTACTGTTTATCTTGTCGATTTCAACGGAGGCCATTATGCTCTTAAATGGTATAATATAGATAAAATCCGTGAACCTGAAGCTTTCAGAAAAAATCTTGAAAACAATATCAAGGACGGTGCTCCAAGCGATAAATTTCTCTGGCCACAGTACCTCTCAAAAGCCGGTGCTTACAACAGTTTCGGCTATATAATGGATTTAAGACCGGAAGGATATGACTCTTTCGTTGATATCCTCAATATGTACCGCCTTGAAACTGTAACAGATGAAACAGGTGCTGAAAAAGTCGTAAGAGCAAAGGTTCAGTTTAAAAGCCTTGATGCCCTTGTAACTGCGGCTGCAAATATCGTAAACGCTTTCAGACAGCTCCACCGTGCCGGAAAAAGCTATCAGGACCTCAATGACGGCGGTTTCTTCATTGATGTAAAAACAGGTGACGTTGTTGTCTGCGACTGCGATAATATCGCTCCTGAAGGCTATAACTTCGGTATCGGCGGAAAACCTGGATATATGGCTCCTGAAATAGTAAGAGGAATCGCAAAGCCTGATGTACAGACTGACAAGTATTCCCTTGCTGTCGTGCTTTTCAAGCTCCTTTTCAGAGGCGACCCTTTAGAAGGCGAAAAGGTTGTAAGAAGCGTATGCCTTACTGAAATGGCTGAACTTAAACATTATGGCAGAGATGCTGTATTTGTTTTCGACCCGAACAACGAAACCAACAGACCTGTAAGAGGTATTCATGATAATGTAATAAAATTATGGGGAATATATCCTCCTTACATAAAGGAAGCCTTTACTTACTCATTTACTGTCGGAATAAGCGAACCAAGAAAAAGAATTATCGAAAATGAATGGCAGAAACTCTTTATAAGACTCAGAGCCGACATAATCCCGTGCGTATGCGGCAAAACCACATATGCCTCAATGTTCGGAGTGCTTGAGGACGGTACTTATAAATGCATGAAATGCGGTACTGAATATTTTGCCCTTAAATTCAGCAACAAGGATTATACAATTCCGCTTTACCAGAGATGCAAACTCTATAAATGCGATACTTCACGTTCAAGTGATGACTTTATGACTGTTACCGGCGAAGTCGTTGAAAATAAGGTTTCAAGAGGTGTATTCGGAATAAAAAATCTTTCAGGAGATGTATGGAAAGCAAAAATGCCTGACGGAAGTATCAGAAATATTCCTCCGAATGGCGGTTTCCCTCTCTGGAAAGGTCTTGAAATCGATTTCGGAAACGATATAACCGCAAAAATAGGCCGCTAAGAAAGGATTTTCCAGATGAGTGATTTTGAAAACCAGTTTGGTATTGATTTTGATGATGACCCGCTTAATGCCGTAGGCGTGTCAAAAAGAAGCCTTGTAATGTTCTTCCTTATAGACCGTTCATCAAGTATGAAAGGTCTTAAAATGGGCGAACTCAATACGGCAATGGACGAACTTATTCCGGAGATACGCAAAATAGGTGAGGCTGATACCGATGTTAAAATCGCTGTGCTTACCTTTTCAAGCGGTTGTGCGTGGATGTATGCAGAACCTATCTCCGTTGAGGATTTCACATGGACTCCTCTCAGAGCAAATGGTGTTACTGATATGGGCGAAGCCTTTACGGAACTCGCCTCAAAGCTTTCAAGAAGTACTTTTCTCAATTCTCCTTCAATGTCATTCGCTCCTGTAATATTTCTCCTTACAGACGGTTTCCCGACTGATGACTATAAACTGGGTCTTAAATATCTTGAGGCTAACAGCTGGTATAAATATGCTCTCAAGGTTGCCCTCGGAATAGGCGAGGAAGCCAATGACGATATGCTTGCAGAATTTACAGGAAGCAAGGAAACTGTTGTTCATGCATACTCAGGAGCTCAGCTCGCCCAGCTTATCAAAAGAGTTGCCGTTACTTCATCTCAGATTGGCAGCAAGAGCATGACTCTTTCAGATGATTATGACCATGAACTTGACCTCAGCGATGTTGCTGACAGGAAAAAACAACAGCTTGGTAAGGAAATTCAGGATATTATGGGTTCTATCGATGTTCCTGAAAGCGAAACTCTTGATGCAGGCTGGTAAGTTTTCAGATATTCTTTTCGACAGGGGGGATAATTTTGTTCAACGGACTTAATAAAACTGTAATAGGGGCAAGCCATATCGCTGCCGGAACTGTTTGTCAGGACTGGTCTGCTGTCAGGATAAAGGATAATTATTCTATTGCCATAGTCGCTGACGGTCATGGAAGCAAAAAGCATTTCAGAAGCGATATAGGCTCAAAGGCGGCTGTTCATGCAGTGTGCGATACAATAGAAAACCTTTGTGCAAATATGCAGCTCTTTGAATCTGCATTCATAAAAAATCCACCTGATGTAATTAAAAAGATTCAGAAAAGAATTATACTATGCTGGAATGATATTGTAAATAATTACCATAACGCTGTTCCCGTAAAGCCTGAGGAAACTCAGAAGCTTACTGATGAGGAATATAAGAATCTCAAACTTGAATCAATTTACGGAAGTACTCTTATTGCTGTATGCATGACTACTCATTTCTGTTTCGGAATACAGCTTGGCGACGGAAGCATGGTTCTTGTAAATGATGACGGAAGCACTGTAATGCCGATTGAAGATGATGAAAGCTGTCCTGCCAATCTTACTGCCTCACTATGCAATTCAAATGCCCTTGATATGTTCAACAGCTTCTACAGAATAGGCAATAATCCAATTGCAATGCTCGTTTCAACTGATGGTCTTTATACCTCGTTCGGAAGCAAGGAGAGCTTTGAGGAATATAATCATATAATCGTAAGTCAGCTTGACAATATGCAGCGTTCTGAAACTATGATTGAAAACAATCTTAAAAAAAGAACCTGTCATGGAAGTCAGGACGACATATCACTTGCCCTTATATTCAATACAGATGTTCTTGATTATATGATAGATACTCTCAAGCTTCAGGTGAATGAAAACAAATATGAGGCTCAGAAGCGTGCTGCTGCTGACAAGGCTAAATTTGAAAAATATAAGGCTAAACTTATCAAGCATAACCAGATGTTTGATAAGGAGGAGCTGCTCGAAAAAAAGCTTCAGGCTATTGATGAACGTGGAAACACTGATGAACTCGATGATGATGAGCTTGAAGACGAAACAGTAAGCCTTGAATAGGCATAAAAAAATACAGTCACTGTATATTGATACAGTGGCTGTATTGTGCTGTAAAAATTATCAGAGTCTGTATTTTTCTTCATCAAGATATTTTCTCATAACCCTGATAAGCTCTCTTGCTGCCTTGATATGTGTATTGCGTGAAGGGAAGCCGCTTGTGCCGATTGTTTCCTTCTTGTCAGGCAGGAGCTGGAAGTTTGAGAAATACATTGCTGCTTCATCATAATCATAGCAGTAATCCCATACTGCATACTGTGCTTTTTCTGAAAGCTTGTCGCCCATTATGCCGAGTATGCAGAAAATCTGTGCATTCGGATTGAGATGACGCAGCTTTCTGAGAAATTCTGTATATTCCTTATAGAAAAGCTCGAATTTTTCTTCATCATCACAGTAGTTGAAATCATTTGTGCCGAGATTTACTATGATAAAATCAGGCTGGAACTTGCTGAAATCCCATTTTCCGCAAAGTGAACCGTCAGGAAGTATTGCTGTTTCTTCATAGTACTGAGGGAATGCCTTTTCAGGAATCAAATCCCCGTCCTCTGAATATCCTGTAAGAAGTCCGAAGCCGTTGTATGCGACTACCTGCAAATCTGCATTGATTTCTTCAGCAGCAAGATAAGGATATGCCATAATAGCATTTTCTTCAGAAATAAGATATCTTCCGCTGCTTTCTCTGCCGCCTTCAACGCCGAAGCCGTTGGTCATTTCAGCACCTATGAATTCCATTTTGTACTTTCTGTCCTCTGAAGGATAGATTCTTCCGTTTTCATCAGTAATGATTTTGTTGATTTTGATTATTGATGAATCAACTGCACTGTTGAGCTTTACAAGCTTGGCTGTACCATAATGAAGTGTTTCGGAATCGAATATTTCAATGATTCTGTTGCCATGTTCAATATCTATTGTAAGATTATAAACAAGCTTATCATTTACAAATACTGCCAGTCTTGAATTTTCCTTCATAAAGGCAGAAACATCGACATAAAGAACACGGCAGACAAAGTTAAATTCAATATATGATGCAGAGTGAATCATATAAAGTTCATTGTCCTTAAAGACTGTTCTTCCCATTGTCTTTACATTTTCGGGTGAAGCATAGAATTCTTTTTCGCTCATAACAAAAATCATCTCCATTTAAATTTAATGACACTTATATTTTAACATAAATATTTCATTTTGTACAGTGATTAGAAAGAATAAAATGATATAGAAAGGTTGATTTTTTGTTGAAAATTTTTGAATTTTTGAAAAAATATACTGTAGTTGTACGCAGATATATCAATAATGGTGTAAAATATTGCAAAAACAGCTTCAAAAGACTTCCGGAGCTGAAAAATTTTTTTAAGAATATTTCCAGCATTACAGCCGGATTTGATACCAAAAAATATGCTCCGCTTGCAGTTGCAGTAGTATTTTCCCTTGTTGCAGGCTATAGCCTTTCATTTATTAACAAATCCGATGACAGCGAAAAATCGATTGAAGCTGTGAATTATATACAGTATCAGCCGGCAGAAACTACTGCTCCGGCAGAAACTTCTGAGGAAATTGTTACCGGTTCTGAAACTGAACGTCCTGATTTGCTTGAGGACTCTTTCAGCAAGACAGAACTTGAAATACTTCACACAAATTTTAAACCGTCTGAACAAATCGAAAGCGAAATCATGCAGCTTGTTAATAATTATAACAAAACCTGTTCATTCTATATGGTTGACCTGACTGATTATGCGGTTTTCGGTTATAATTCAGATACATATATCCCTACTGCAAGCACTATAAAGTGTCCGTTTGCATTCTACTGCTACAATGAAATAGAAAAGGGAAACCACAGCTTTGATGAAACTGTTCTGTATAAAAGCGGTTACTATTCAAGCGGCACGGGAGTCCTTAAAGATTACGGAAACGGCACTTATTACAAAGTCGGGGATTTGCTCTATTATATGATACATTATTCCGATAATGTGGCATTCCTTATGCTTCAGGACTATTTCGGATATGAGGGATATAATGAAATGATATCCGATATGGGATTTGAAACATTTATTAACGGTCAGATAAAATGGGGAAAGCTTTCCTCTCATGAACTCGGATACATCTGGACTCAGATTTTTGATTACAGAAATGAATGCGAAGAAGGTGCAATTTTCTATGAAGACCTTGTATACGCAGGAAGCAATTTCTTTAACTGGCCTTTCACTGAAGCCGGATATGAATATAATATTGCTCATAAATCAGGCTGGGCATCTCCGGGATACCATGATTCGGGAATAGTCCTCTCTGACAATCCTTTTGTTATAGTTGTAATGACTGAAAGTGAAGGTGAAACAAGGGACAGCTCATTTTTCTATAATATGAGTCTTACTCTTAATGAACTTCATGACGAATATCTTGAATATATGGGCAGAGAACCTTCTGAAAAAGGCGTGAAATCTCCGTCAGAACTTGTTCCTGAAAACAGCCGTGCAAAATAAAAGAAAACAAATTTGATGAATTTTTTTCTGTAGGGGCGACCAATAGTCGCCCGCCGAAATTATGGTTAAACCATAAATTTGATATTTGTTTTCTGAATAGAAAATTGTTGGTCAACAGATTAAATTTGGGTGGGCGGATATTTTACAGATTACAGGCGGCAGTTTGCCGCTGGTCGCCCCTACAAATAATAACCATCACATAATCTGCTTGACAAATCATAAAATATGTAGTACAATGTACTATGAAAGGAGCTGATAGTATGGCTTTTTCAATCAGACTTACAGAACAGGAAAAAATGTTGGCTGACAGCTATGCAAAACTGCATTCAATATCACTCGGAGAGGCTTTCAAACAGGCATTATTTGAAAAAATTGAAGATGAATATGATGTTGCTGTATGCGAAGAAGCTCTCAGAGAATATGAAGCAGGTGGCGAAAAAAGCAGACCTATTGAAGAACTTTGGCAGGAACTTGGAATATGAAATACAGAATTGAAACAACACCAAGATTTGAAAGAGAATTTAAAAAACTCGATAAATATACAATGAAGATGATAAAATCCTGGATTTCAAAAAATCTTACAGACTGCGAAGAACCCCGCAGTTTCGGCAAGGGTCTGACCTCAAACAGAAGCGGACAGTGGCGGTACAGGATAGGCGATTACAGACTGATTTGCAAAATTAATGACAACGAACTTATTATACTGGCTTTATCTGTAGGTCACAGACGAGATGTTTATGAATAATGGTTATTATGCAGGGCGACCAATGGTTGTCCTGCATAAATAATAATCTGTTCATAAAAAAATACTTGATTTTATATAATTCGTATGTTATACTGATTAACAGTATGTAATTTTAGTTTTTAAACCGGAACGGAGGTAACAGAAAAATGAGTGTTGTCGAAATAGTATTCGGTAGTCTGCTTATCATATCATGTCTTATCGTTATTGTTCTCTGCATGATGCAGGATACAAAATCTCAGGACAGTATGACTTCTGCCATTACAGGCGGCTCAACCGATTCATTCTATGGCAAGAATACCGGCCGTACAAAGGAAGCTATGCTGATAAAAACAACAAGAGTATTTGCAATAATTCTTTTTGTTATTACTCTGGCATCAACTGTTGTACCGGTTATTGTTTCAAATCTTTCAGATTAGTATTTTTCTGAAATATTGAGCTTCAAGACATGGCAGTTATTTTTGGCTGTCATGTCTTTTTATTTTGTAAAATTCGTGTTAAACTAATACCAGTCCGATGAATTGTTCATGTAGGTGCTTCCTTAACGCCAATTCGACAGTAAAA
>DJFA01000008.1:7136-20777 GCA_002431975.1 Ruminococcus sp. UBA5884 | reverse complement strand
TGGTCGCCCCTACAAAAATAATTCATCAAATTGGCGTTATGTTATAAAAATGAAAGAGGTGAATTTTTTTATGAGTGAAAAAAGCAATATAAAAACTTATAAAAATAAAATACTTGTATTCCTTAACAAATCCGGCAGAAAACCTGTAACCTTCAAGGAACTTGCTGCAAAATGCCGTTCAAAGAAAAAAAATCATAGTGAATTTGTTCAGGCTGTTGAAGAACTGGTTCAGGACGGTCTTATATTTGAAAGAAAAAGAGGCTTTGTATTATCGGCTGTTCTCGGATATTTCCCTGCAAAAATATCAAGACTCAATAAAACTTTCGGATTTGCTGTCAGAAATGATGATAATTCTGAAATATTCATTCCGGGAAAATATCTCATGGGTTCAATGCCGGAAGATGACGTGCTTATGCGTCTTATCCCGTCAAGAACAGGTCTGCCCGAAGGTGAGGTTGTTTCAGTTCTCAGACAGAATACTCAGCAGCTTTCAGGCATGGTTGTTGATTATGACGGAAGTATGTATCTCCTTCCGGATTCAATGAGCAATAACCATATAAGACTCGTAAAGGGCGGAAATACCGTCTTTAAAGCCGGCGACAAGATACTTGCTGAAATTGTTCACAGAGGTTCAAGACATTCTGAACATATTGCAAAGGCTGTCCTTAATTTCGGCAGCTCCGACAGAGCTGCAAGCTGTGCCGCTTCAGTGCTTTCACTTAATGGAATTGAAACCGTATTCCCCAAACAGGTTGAAAATGATGCCGATAAAATGGCTGCTGCCGGTATTTCTGATGATGATATAAAAAACAGACTTGATTTGCGTGATGAGATTATATTCACTATTGACAGTGCAGAATCAAAAGACCTTGATGATGCTGTTTCAGTTCATAAGCTCAGTGACGGCTATATGCTCGGCGTTCATATCGCTGATGTTTCACATTATGTAAAGGGTAACAGCAATATTGACAAGGAAGCTCTTAAAAGAGGTACAAGCATATACTATGCGGACAAGGTAATACCTATGCTTCCGAAATCACTCTCAAACGGCATATGCTCGCTTAATCCTGATGAGGACAGACTTGCATTTTCAGCTGTTATGAAAATATCCTCTGACGGAAATCTTATGGATTATACATTTAAAAAATCCGTTATACGTTCAAGAGTAAAAGGCGTATATTCCGAAATAAACAAAATTCTTGACAACACCGCTGATGAACAGATAAAGAAAAAATATTCTGATGTTTCTGAAAGTATCTTCATTATGAAGGAACTTGCTGATATCCTTACTGAAAAAAAGGATAAAAGAGGTGCTCCGCAGATTGAAACTTCTGAAAGCAAGCTTATTATAGATGAAAACGGCATATGCTGTAATGTAGTTCCCCGCACAAGAGGTGCAAGCGAGATTATTATTGAGGAATTTATGCTTATGGCAAATGAATCTGCTGCAAAGCTTGCAAGAGAAAAAAATATTCCTTTTGTCTACAGAGTTCATGAAAATCCTGATTCTGCAAAGGTCGATAATCTTAAACAGATTCTTGGAAAAATGAATGTTGAGTATCCGTCTTTTACCGTTCCGAAACCTGCACATCTTGCTGAAATCCTTAAAAATTCATATGGCAGTGATGCATATCCGGTAATAAATATGATGGTTCTGCGTACAATGGCAAAAGCAAAATATATGAATAAACCGCTTGGTCATTTCGGGCTTGCTCTTGCTGACTATTCACATTTCACATCTCCTATAAGACGTTACCCTGACCTTGCAATACACCGCATATTATCCGACCTTGTAAGCGGAAAAGATGCTCAGTGGCTTAAAAAACGCTATGAATCATTTGCTCTCAATGCGTCCGAACGTTCAACCAATGCGGAAATAAAGGCTATGACAGTTGAACGTGACTGCGAGGACTGCTATAAGGCTGAATATATGAAATCAAAAACAGGTATGGAATTTGATGGCATAATATCAGGTGTAACTGAATTCGGCTTCTATGTCGAACTTGAAAATACAGTTGAAGGTCTGGTTCATGTCAATTCAATGCCTGACAGAAAACTTGATTTTGACGGAATGATATGTTTAAGAGATGAAATTTCAGGAATGACTTTCATGACAGGCGACAAGGTAAGAGTTAAATGTGTAAGAGCTGATGTAAACAGCGGTAATATTGATTTTGAACTCTGTCAGAACTGATAAGGGCAATCATTGGCTGAACATCTGAAATTCAGGAAAATTGCAACGGGCGACCAATGGTCGCCCCTACAAAACGAATTTGCATATCATTTAATCCGAATTTCAGATTAACGAATTACAATAATTATCGAATTTACATTAAACCATAAATTCAACGATTTTTTCTGTAGGGGCGACCATTGGTCGCCCGCCGAAATTATGGTTAAACCATAATTTTGATATTTGTTTTCTGTATGGTAAAATGTTGATTATCCATCTGAAATTCAGGCAAACCGCAACGGGCGACCAATGGTCGCCCCTACAAAACAATTTAATCCGAATTTCAGATAAACAAATCAACTATTAAAAAAATTTTTTTTATAAAACTATTGACAAAGCATTCTTTTTCATTTATAATTGTAAAGGCTGAAAGCTTTACAACGTTTCCGGAGGTTCGCATATGAGCAAAAATCTTGAAATGTCTTTGCTTCTTGACTTCTATGGTCAGATGCTTACTCCTAAACAGCGTGATGTTATGGAACTCTATTACTATGAGGATTTATCTCTCGCTGAAATAGCTGAACATGAAAATATTACTCGTCAGGGCGTTCATGACTTTATAAAACGTTCGGAACAGATACTCTCTGACCTCGAAAATAAACTCATGCTCGCTGAAAAATTTTCAAGGCTCAGCAGCTCTCTTGCCGAAATCAGCAGCATTGCCGACCGCATATGTGCTGAATCAGGTCAGAAATCAAAAAAAATTTATAATGACTCCTGCCGTATCAAGGAGATTATCAGTATAACTCAGAATTTTATCTAATCGGAGGTGCAATGATGGCATTTGAAGGACTTTCAGATAAACTTAACAACGTTTTCAGACGTCTGAAATCAAGAGGCAGACTCACTGAATCAGATGTAAAGGAAGCTATGCGTGAAGTAAGACTCGCTCTCCTTGAAGCCGATGTAAGCTATAAGGTAGTAAAGGATTTCGTCGCAAAGGTTTCAGAACGTGCTGTCGGTGAGGATGTGCTTACAAGCCTTACTCCTGCACAGATGGTTATTAAAATAGTAAATGAAGAACTCTGTTCTCTGATGGGTAATGCCAATGAACGCATTAATATGCCGTCAAAACCACCATGCATAATTATGATGTGCGGTCTTCAGGGTTCAGGTAAAACTACTCATGCCGCAAAACTCGCAAAATATTTCAAAAAAAACGGAAACAGACCTCTCCTTGTTGCCTGTGACGTTTATCGTCCTGCCGCTATCAGTCAGCTTCAGGTAGTTGGCGAAAAAGCCGGCGTAAAAGTCTTTGAAATGGGTCAGATAAATCCTGTCACCATCGCAAAGCAAAGTATAAAATATGCAAAGGATTATGGCCACGATATCGTTATTATCGATACTGCCGGCCGTCTGCATATAGATACCGAACTTATGGACGAACTTAAAAATATAAAGGCTGAAACTTCTCCTCATGAAATAATGCTCGTGGTCGATGCTATGACCGGTCAGGACGCTGTAAATGTCGCAAAGGCTTTTGATGATGCACTCGGAATTACAAGCGTTCTTATGTCAAAACTCGATTCAGATACAAGAGGCGGTGCTGCTCTGTCAGTTCTCGCAGTTACCGGCAAACCTATAAAATTTGTCGGAATGGGCGAAAAACTTGACGATTTTGAACAGTTCCACCCTGAAAGAATGGCTTCAAGAATCCTCGGAATGGGCGACGTTTTAACACTTATCGAAAAGGCTGAAAATGTCGTTGACCAGAAGGAAGCTGAACGCCTTACTAAAAAACTTCAGGATAATACATTTGATATGAATGATTTGCTTGACCAGCTCAGGCAGATTCAGAAAATGGGTCCTCTTAAAAATATAGTCGCAATGCTCCCCGGCGGCGACAAGATAGATGAGGCTGATATAGATGACAGACAGTTCCTGCGTATCGAGGCTGTAATTACTTCAATGACTCCCGCAGAACGTGCTAAGCCTTCAATCATTACCCCTTCAAGAAAAAGACGTATCGCAAAGGGAAGCGGTACTAAGGTAGAAGACGTAAACCGTCTGCTCAGACAGTTTGACCAGATGCAGCAGCTTATGAAAAAGCTCGGCAAGAATAATTTCAGGTCAAACAAACGTATGAAAAAACGTCTTGCAGGCATGAACCTCAGCGATATGGGCAATCTTCCGCCTATGCCGCCTGTTAAAAAATAAATGCCGTATCTGCATGATTACCATGCATTGATATATATACCCTGTTGTTATGGAGGTGAATTTCAATGGCAGTTAAAATCAGACTCAGAAGAATGGGTGCTAAAAAAGCTCCTTTTTATCGTATAGTTGTTGCTGACTCAAGATATCCGAGAGATGGCAGATTTATCGAAGAAATCGGTTACTATGATTCTACTAAAGAACCATCAGTAGTAAAGATTGATACTGAAAAGGCTAAAAAATGGATTGCAAATGGTGCACAGCCTACAGATACAGTAAAGCGTCTGCTTAAAAATGAGGGTGCTCTCTGATCCTGACAGCTTAAAGGTTAGATATCAGAAGAAATTTTGATTCTAACCTTTTTATTATTTATGGAGGATTTTATTTATGAAAGATTTGCTCTATACCATTGCAGAGGGTCTTGTTGAGGATAAATCAGCAGTGGAAATTACAGAAGATGCTCCGGACAGTGACGGAATAACCGTATTTCACCTTCATGTTGCTCCCGATGATATGGGACGTGTTATCGGAAAGCATGGCAAAATAGCCAAGGCAATCAGAGATATCATGCGTTCGGCAGCGGTCAGAAAAAATATGAAAGTTATGGTCGAAATCGACTGATATAAAAGGCTGAAAGTTTTCTTTCAGCTTTTTTTGTTGTTTCTGTAATTCGTTAATCTGAAATTCGGATTAAATAATATGCAAATTCGTTTGTAGGGGCGACCATTGGTCGCCCGTTGCATTTACCAGAATTTAATGCTGATAACCAACGATTTCCCATACAGAAAACAGATATCAAAATTATGGTTTAACCATAATTTCGGCGGGCGACCAATGGTCGCCCTTACATAATAAACGAAAAATTTCTTGTTTTAAATCATAAAATTCTCATTATCGAATTTACATTAAACAATAAATTTAATGTTTATTATTTGTGCATAATAAATATATTTTTAATAATTTTATCCTTTGAAATAACATTTCTAACAAATTTGAATAAAACACTTGACATTTGCAAATAATAGTGTTAAATTATAATTAGCACTCAGGGAGAGTGAGTGCTAACAGGCAGAAAGGTTGACTGCCAGTAACGGAGGTGAGCTTCTGATGGACGAGAGAAAACTTAAAATTTTAGCTGCCGTTGTCGATGAGTATATCATAACAGGTGAACCTGTCGGCTCAAAGGCTATTTCAAAACGTCCCGAAATCAATGTTTCATCAGCTACTATCCGTAACGATATGGCTGTGCTTGAACAGCTCGGTTACCTCGAACAGCCGCATACTTCAGCAGGAAGAATTCCTACATTTTCCGGTTACAGGCTCTATATCGACAAGCTGATGACCGCTGAAGAACTCTCTGATGAGGAAAAATCCAGACTCGATGCCATGATTGATTCAAATGAAAATATTACGGAGGATTCAATTATCCAGAATGCTGCCGAGGCTCTCGCTGAACTTACTCAGTGTGCCGCAGTAGTTACAAATACAGCTCCTAAATTTTCAGTTATTTCCAAGGTCGATGTTATACCGACCGGCAAACGTCTGTATGTCATACTGCTGATAACTTCAAACGGTACTATAAAAAATAAAGTCTGCCGTCTGGAATTTGACCTTGACCATGAACAGCTCGAATTTTTCAATAAATATATAGAGGAAAATCTTGAGGGGATTTCTGTTGAGGAACTTTCAGATGAAACTCTTAATCAGCTTATTACCGCTATGGGTGCTTATACTATGACGCTTTCACCGCTTATCCAGAGTATATGCGAAATTTCAGAGGATTTGAAAGCCAATGACCTCCATATCAGCGGCGAAAAAAATCTGCTTGGCTGCGATGATATCGATAAAATGGAACTCATAAACTTTATCGAACGCAAAAATGATTTCGCTGAACTTTTAAACGACAGCTTCAACGGAGTCCATATAATGTTCGGAAAAGAACAGAATAATTTCGTTGTCGGAAACTCAAGCATGATAGTTTCTCAGTACCATAAAGGCAATAAAAATGCAGGTTCTCTTGGAATAATCGGCCCTATGCGTCTTAATTATGCTAAGATTATTCCTTATATAGAATACTTTACCCAGAGAATTACAGACCTTATTTCAGAAAATGATGAGGCAGATGCCGAACAGGAAAGGATTGACAACCAATGAGTGATAATAAAGATATGCTCGATGAAAATACTCAGCAGCAGACTGATGAAGCAGATGCTGAAACAGAAACAAAGGCTGAAACAGAAACTGCTGAAAATTCTGATGCAAAGACCGCTGAAAATCCTGATGCAAAGGATTATGAGGCTTTGCTCGCTGATGAAAAGGATAAGTATTTAAGACTTTATGCGGAATATGACAATTACCGCAAACGCACATCAAAAGAAAAAATTGAAGCCTATGGAGATGCTGCTGCAAAGACTATTGCCGAAATACTTCCGGCTATAGATAACTTTGAAAGAGCTCTTGATGCTGACACTGATGATGAATCCTATAAAAACGGTATCAGAATGATTTTCAATCAGCTTCAGGATATCCTTAAAAAAATAGGCGTTACTGAAATAGAAGCCCTCAATCAGCCGTTTGACCCGAAAATACATTCCGCTATCAAACAGATTGATGACGAAAACTTCGGCGAAAATACCGTTTGTCAGGTTTTCCAGAAGGGTTACAGACTCGGTGACAGAATTATAAGACATTCAATGGTCGCTGTTGCCAACTGCTGATATTTTGGAATCATCAGATTTCTTTTGAAGATGTTGAAAGCATGGTAAAAAAATGATTGATATTACAAAGCCAAGAAATTTTCAGGAAATGATTGAAAAAAGATGAACATTCCGGCTTTTGCTGT
Source organism: Ruminococcus sp. UBA5884 (assembly GCA_002431975.1). Lineage (GTDB taxonomy): Bacteria > Bacillota > Clostridia > Oscillospirales > Ruminococcaceae > UBA5884. The sequence goes on along the minus strand of DJFA01000008.1, from coordinate 13,548 downwards.
CTTAATAATATGATTCATGAGTTTCAATTGCCATTCAATGTTTATCTTGATTCATATGGCAAGTCACGCAAACATTATACAGAATATTGTATGAACGGAACTTGCTTTAATTATGGTGAAAAAGAACTTTATACTGATGTGCCAAGTGTATGTATTGAAATTGATGATTATATTTATTATGCATCTATTTCAAAAAATGCCTGCACATTCGCAACAGTTCCTGAAAAATATAATAAAAATGTAAAGATTGTTCTTAATTTTGTATCCATGTATCATGATATACTACTTCTTCATTGGAAACGGCAGATTAATGACTGTGATTTATGCGATTTTCTCGCATCGACAGTAATTACTGTTGAAAAAAGTCAAAAAGATTATACAAACACTAACCAACAATTTAAACATATATGCCGTAAATTAAGAAAGCTTAAAAAAGCTAAAAAATATAACGGCAATATTTAAAAATAGAGGAAGTGAACTTTCTCAAAGGTTGATATATAAAAAAATTATATATATATAAACTGTTAATAAAACGTTTATTTAATGAAAGGAAGATTTATTATGGGAAAAATTATAGGTATTGACCTCGGTACTACTAACTCTTGCGTAGCAGTTATGGAAGGCGGAAAACCTGTTGTTATCGCAAACTCAGAAGGTTCAAGAACTACACCTTCAGTAGTTGCTTTCTCAAAGACAGGCGAAAGACTTATAGGTAAGGTTGCAAAGAATCAGGCTATAACAAACCCTGAAAGAACTATCTCATCTATAAAACGTCATATGGGTTCTGACTATAAGGTTACCATTGATGATAAAAAATATACTCCTCAGGAAATCTCAGCTATGATTCTCCAGAAGCTTAAATCAGATGCAGAGGCTTACCTCGGTGAACCTGTTACAGAAGCCGTTATCACAGTTCCTGCATACTTCACAGATGCTCAGCGTCAGGCTACAAAAGATGCCGGTCAGATTGCAGGTCTTAATGTAAGAAGAATTATCAATGAACCTACTGCTGCGGCTCTTTCATACGGCATTGACAAGGAAGAAGACCAGAAAATCATGGTTTATGACCTCGGCGGCGGTACATTCGATGTTTCAATCATTGAAATGGGTGACGGCGTAACAGAAGTTCTTGCTACAGCCGGAAACAACCACCTCGGCGGTGACGACTTCGACCAGAGAATTATTGACTGGCTTATCTCAGAATTCAAAAAAGCTGAAGGAATTGACCTCAGCAACGACAGAATGGCTATGCAGCGTCTTAAAGAAGCTGCTGAAAAAGCTAAAATTGAGCTTTCATCAACTCCTACTTCAAATATCAACCTCCCGTTCATCACAGCTGATGCAACAGGCCCTAAACATCTTGACCTCACTCTTACACAGGCTAAGTTCAATGAACTTACTTCAGACCTCGTTGATTCAACAATGGGTCCTGTAAAACAGGCTCTCAGCGACAGCGGACTTTCTGCTTCAGACCTCAACAAAGTCCTTATGGTCGGCGGTTCTTCAAGAATACCGGCTGTTCAGGAAGCTGTAAAGAATGCAATCGGCAAAGAACCTTTCAAGGGTATAAATCCTGATGAATGCGTTGCACTCGGTGCTGCATATCAGGGCGGCGTTATCAATCAGGACGTAAAGGACGGTCTGCTCCTCCTCGATGTTACTCCGCTTTCACTCGGTCTTGAAACAATGGGCGGCGTATGCACAAAGATTATCGAAAGAAATACTACTATCCCGACAAAGAAATCTCAGATATTCTCAACTGCTGCCGACAATCAGCCGGCTGTTGACATCAATGTTCTTCAGGGTGAACGTGAATTTGCAAAGGATAACAAACAGCTCGGTACTTTCCGTCTTGACGGAATTGCTCCTGCTCCGAGAGGTATCCCTCAGATTGAAGTTACATTCAATATCGATGCAAACGGTATCGTAAACGTTTCTGCAAAAGACCTCGGTACAGGCAAGGAACAGAACATTACTATCACTTCTTCAACAAATATGTCTAAGGAAGATATCGAAAAGGCTGTAAAGAATGCTGAACAGTTCGCTGAAGAAGATAAAAAACGCCGTGAACAGGTTGAAGCAAAGAATAATGCTGAAAGCCTTGTATTCCAGTGCGAAAAGGCTATGACAGATTTCGGCGACAAGGTTTCTGCTGATGACAAATCATCTGTTCAGTCAAAGATTGATGCTCTTAAAGAAGCTCTCAAGACTGACAATTACAGTGATATTTCTTCAAAGAAGGATGAACTTGAAAAAGCATTCCAGGAACTTGCCACAAAGGTTTATCAGCAGGCTGGTGCTGCTGCAAATGCAGAAGGTCAGGCTGATTCCTTCAATGAAACCAAATCAGATAATAACGGCGGCGATGACGATGTTATTGATGCCAATTTCACCGAAGTATAAATTACAGAACACGGTTGAGGGTGGATTTTAAAAATCCGCCCGAATGCCGTATATACAGAAACTCATTTCTGAACAACACGGAGGATTATTTATGGCTGATAAAAGAGATTATTATGAAGTTCTCGGTGTATCCAAAGGGGCAAGCGAAGAGGAGATAAAAAAAGCTTACAGAAAAATGGCTCGTATGTATCACCCTGACCTTCACCCTGATGATGCCACCTGTGCTGAGAAATTCAAAGAAGTAAATGAAGCATATGAAGTGCTTTCTGACCCTGAAAAGAAACAGCGTTACGACCAGTTCGGACACGCAGGCGTTGACCCTAACTATGGCGGCGGCGGCTTTAACGGCGGATTCAGCGGAGGATTCGGCGGTTTCTCTGATATGGGAGATATATTTGACAATATATTCGGTGGTGCTTTCGGAAGCGGATTCAGCAGTTCAGGTACTCGCTCCAACGCAAATGCTCCCCGTAGAGGTCAGGATATAATGAGCAATGTAACCATTTCATTCATGGAAGCCTGTACCGGTAAAAAACAGCATGATATACGCATAAACCGTCTTGAAAGATGCCCGGGCTGTTCGGGTACGGGTGCAGCTTCAGGAAGTTCCCCTGAAACCTGTCCGGAATGCGGAGGCACAGGCAGCGTAAAGGTTACCCAGAGAACTCCTTTCGGTGCTGTCTCCACCGCAAAAACATGTACAAGATGTAACGGAAAAGGAAAAATTATTAAAAATCCATGCCCGAAATGTAATGGTCAGGGCAGAGTTCAGGTAAGCAAACATATTAAGGTCGATATACCTGCCGGTATTGACAACGGTCAGACTCTCAGAGTTTCCGGCGAAGGCAATGCAGGTGTAAACAACGGCCCTAACGGCAACCTCAATGTTACAGTTACTGTAAAACCCGATGCTATTTTCAGACGTGAAGGCTATGACGTATACTGCGATATCCCGATAACATTCACTCAGGCAGCTCTCGGCGATGAAATCGTAGTCCCGACAATAGACGGAAACGTAAAATATACAATAGGCGAAGGTACTCAGACAGGCACTGTATTCCGCCTCAGAGGAAAAGGCATAAAGCGTCTTAACCGCTCAGACCGTGGCGACCAGTATGTTACCGTAAATGTTGAAGTTCCTAAGAGTCTTACAAAAGAACAGAAGGAACATCTTAAAAAATTTGATGAATCACTTAATGAAAAGAACTATCAGAAACGTGGTTCATTCACTGAAAAAATGAGAGAATTTACTGACAGATTCTTCAAGAAAAAATTCGATATATAAAATAAATCGGTATGCCGGTATGGACTGGAATGTTCTGTACCGGCATTTTTGTTGTGATTTTTGTTGTATATGTTATAAATTAAAAAAAAAAAATTATAATATGTATAGAAAATTCTGCAATATTACAATTAACTATTTAAATTTTATTCTGTTTGTTATAAAATAAGAATATGCGGTCTTGAAAAATATATATAATACGGTCATTATCAGACTAAACAGACAGGCAAATAAAAGAACAGGAGTGCTTAATAAAGTATGACAGCAAACAGTATTGTTTTTATCATTTCAATTTTAATGACTATTTTCATTACATTGAATTCCCTCAGAAAAGTAATAGGCATAAAATCATCATTTCTTGATAAATATGATGATGTGCTTGACAAATCAGCTGTTGTAATAACAGTAATAATTTTCGTACTCGGAATAATAGATGTTTTAAGTGCGGAATTTTTAGGACTCAAAGGCTATTATATACTTCTTGCAATATATATGTCTGCAAGTCTTTTTCTTGTTTCATCAGTGGAAAATGCCCGGAAACGAAAAAAGAATGCAGGCATAATGTCATTTATACTGAAATCCTTTACGGCTGTAATGCTGCTTGAAATATTTGTATTCAATTTCGGCTCATATCATATGATATTCGGAAATTATCCCCAGAAAGTCATATCAGCCGATGAAGCCACCGTTAAAAGAGAAAAGACAAGTACAAATGATACAACTTATACATTTGAAAATATAGATGTTCCGGTCGGTACAGTAATGGTTGATGCCGATATTGAGGGAACTAATTCACTTTTTATGTTTAAAATCGGTGCATCTGATGAAACAAGTGAACCTGTCCGTGAAGATGCAGGAAGAATATGGGCTGTTCCGGGTCATCAGCAGACTTATATCGCTGCAATGAATCTTTCGGGAGATGTTTCAAAACTTACTGTCAAAACTTTTCTTCCTGATGAACAGTCAGCAACAGTAAATTCAATAATCATAAACAGACCGATTTCCGTTCAGTTTTCAGTACTCAGATTTATAGTTCTCATGGGCAGCCTTTTGTTTATATATGCCGCTTTAAAGGCTGTTAAGCCTGTTTCTGAAAATATGTCATTTTTAAGGAATTTCGTAAATGCAGCTGTAATAACTGCAATGTGTGCCATGACATTCATGCTTCTTACAAGCAGCTATGTTGAATCAGGTTTTTCAGAGCTTTTCACGCTTGAATCCGGCGACCAGCTCACTCAGGATATAGTTGATGCTTTTGAAAGCGGTCACACCTATATGACATTTGAACCGGACGAACGCATTCTTTCAATGGAAAATCCGTATGACAGCAATAAAAGAGGAGAACTCGGACTCCAGATGAATATAGATTATGCATGGGACCATCTTCTCTATAACGGAAAATATTATTCATATTACGGAATAGCACCTGTTCTTCTGCTTTTCATGCCTTATCATCTTATAACAGGATACTATTTCCCGACAGTAATAGCAGTATATCTTTTTGCAATGGTCGGAATATTCTTTCTTTCAAGGATATATATCGCATTTATTGAAAGATGGTTTAAGGATATACCTCAGGGAATGGCTGCTGTCGGAATAATAATAATGCTTGCCTCATGCGGAATATGGTTCAGCGTGGCAAGACCTGAATTTTATGAGGCGGCAATTTCCGCAGGTTTTGCCTGTATATGTTCGGGAATGTATTTCCTTATAACCTCAAATATTTTAAGCGAGGGAAAAATATCGCTTAAAAGACTTGCATTGTCAACTGTGCTGCTGTCACTCGGAGTTCTCAGCCGTCCTACAACGGCGGTATACTGTATGTGTGCAGTAATATTCATAATCATGGGATTTAAAAAGTCTAAGGAACAGTTCGGCGGCAGAAATTTAAAATATCTTTGCAGTGCATTTATACCATTTATAGCTATAGGCAGCGTTCAGGTGATATATAACTATGTCAGATTCGGTTCACCGCTTGATTTCGGCATACAGTATTCACTTACAATAAATGATTTTACAAAATCCCAGTATCATACTCAGTTTGTAGCAGTTACTGTCTTTAATTTCATCTTCAATGCACCTGCATTTGTGCCGTCATTCCCGTTTGTATCATCGGATTTCCAGACTCTTGGCACAAACGGATTCTATTACAAGGACGCTTCAACGGTAAATGCGGTATCAATGGGGCTTATCTACAGAGCATTGCCTGTATTCTCATATCTTTTTGCCGCAAAGGCATACAGACTTTCAGACAGTAAAAACAAGAAAAAAGCTGCTGCTGTAATATCCGTATTCAGTATTATAGCTCCTTTCTGCATACTTTTCTCAATCTGGGAAAGCGGCTATGCGGTAAGATATACAGCTGACTTCTCATGGGAGGTTCTTATCGGAGCTTATGCAATACTTTTCACGCTTATTATAAAATGCAAAAATCAGGCAGTAAAGGATATACTCTGCAAAGTATTTGTATTTTCAATGTTTTTCAGCTTTGTGGTTGATTTTGCACAGGTATATTCATTTATGCTTGCAAAGGGTACAAGTGAAAACTATAAGGATATCTATTATCTTTTAGCAAAAACATTTGAATTCTGGAACTGAATAACAATATAACAAAGGGGCGGCTTATCCGCCCTTTTTATTTTAATGAAAATTCGATGGTTATTATTTAATCCACGCAAATTCGATAAATTATTTATGTAGGGGCGACCATCGGTCGCCCGCCTGAAA
>DJFA01000008.1:2315-7102 GCA_002431975.1 Ruminococcus sp. UBA5884 | reverse complement strand
CGACCGATGGTCGCCCCTACAGGATATATGAAAAATTTCTTGTTTTTAATTATAAAATTTTGTTGTCGAATTAGCGTTAAATATAAAAAACATCTGTTTTGCTGTTGAAATCCTGTCAATTATATTATATAATATAATTATCATTAATGGAGGTTTTTAATCTGATGAAATATAAAAAAATACTGCCGCTGCTGATTGCCGGTTTCATGCTCGCAGGATGCGGAAAAGAAACTGATAATCATGGCTTTGACAAAAATAATCCGGTGACAATTACAATATGGCATTATTATAATGGTATACAGCAGATTTCATTTGACAATATGGTAAATGAATTTAATGAAACTGTCGGTGCTGAAAACGGCATAATTGTTGAAGCATATACAAAATCTACTATATCAGACCTCAATTCAGCAGTTATAAACTCACTTAATGGAGATGTTTCCGCTGATGCTCCGCCTGATATATTCGCCGCATATCCTGAAACTGCTTTTATCGCAGACAAAATGGGAAAGGCTGCTGACCTTAATGAATATTTCACAGATAAAGAAAAATCCGAATACATAGACGACTATATACAGGAAGGTCAGTTCAATGCTGACGGAGAATTTACCATATTCCCTATAGCCAAAAGCACTGAGATAATGGGAATCAACTATACAGACTGGCAGAAATTTGCTGATTCCGAAAATGTTTCACTCGATGACCTTAAAACATGGGAGAGGGTAGCAAAGACAGCTGAAAAATATTATAAATATACTGATGCCCTTACACCTGATATCAAAGATGACGGAAAAGCCTTTTTTGGCAGGGACTCAATCGCAAATTATATGCTTATCGGTGCAGAACAGCTCGGCTCGCCGTTTTTCAGCTCTGAAAACGGAAAGTTTGAAGTAAATATTGATAAGGATACTTTAAAAAAACTCTGGGAAAATTATTATGTTCCGTATGTAAAGGGATACTATACCGCACAGGGACGCTACAGAAGCGATGACGCAAAAATCGGAAATATAATAGCTCTTGTCGGCTCGACTACCGGAATATCATACTTTCCGTCAACGGTAACAATTGATGATGACTATACTTATAGTATAGAAGCAAAAGTTCTGCCTGTTCCGCAGTTTGAAGGCTGCAAAAGCGTTCAGGTTCAGCAGGGTGCGGGAATGGTTGTCACAAAATCAGATGAAACTCATGAATATGCCTCGGCAGTGTTCCTCAAATGGTTCACACAGTCCGATAACAATATAGAATTTTCTCTTAACTCCGCATATCTTCCGGTAAAAAAAGAGGCAAACGATATAAGTAAAATAAATGATGTAATATCATCTTCAGAAATAGAAATTGCTCCGATACTTAAAGATTCAATAGAAATATCAGTCGAAAAGATAAATGACCCGTCAGTTGAACTTTATGAATCACCTCCATTTGAACAGGCTGAAGGTGCAAGGGATTTTATCGGCGACTTTATTCAGATGTGTGCTGATGAGGATTACAATGAAATAAATGACCGTGTTGAAGCAGGTGAGGAAAGAGCCGCCGTTGAAGCGGAATATACAAGCGATAAAGCTTTTGATGAATGGTTTGAACAATTTAAAGACGGACTCGAAGAAATAATATCATAAAGGATTTGAAATAATGGAAAAGAAAAATCAGCGTAAACTGAATATAAAAAAACGTATATTCATACCCATAATATTTGTTGTGTTCTTTCAGCTGATGACCTTTTTTGCAATCCTTTTTTTCGGCGGCGAATTTAAGCATATACAGCAGTATGCGTATGATATGCTTGCCGAAAAAACTACAAACAGAAGAAATTATGTTGAGGATGAAATGCACCGCAACTGGTCGGCAATACATGACAGTGCTGCTTCAATAAATAAAAAAATACAATCAGTTGTCAGGGATAATAATGCTGAAATCAAGGATATCAGAAGCGATAAACAGCTTAATTCATATATAATGCAGGAAATAACTGATGATATCATATATATGATGCGTATGAATGCTGTAAATGATGCGTTTGTAATACTTGAAACAGGTGACCTCTATCAGACATCTGATGACTGTCCTGCAAAATCAGCTGTATATCTGCGTGATATTGATACATTTACCATTGCAGATTCAAAAAACAGCGATATCCTCATGGAAGCAGGATATTCCTCGATAGCCGGCAAAAACGGCTTTACACTTGACAGTGAATGGACTTCAAGCCTTGAAATGCCGGTATCCGACATTGAAGCCTTTGATTTCTATTATCAGACTATAAATACCGCCGCCGGAAATCCTTCGGAAAGCCTTGAAAACCTCGGTCACTGGACAAACTTTTCAAGAATATCAAAATCAATGCTTGCAAGTATGAAATATACTCTGCCGCTTATTGCAGACGGTACGGTATACGGTGTTGTCGGTGTAGGAGTTACGGAAAACAATGTTTTAAGACTGCTGCCTTCAAATAATCTCCTCAGTGAAAGTGCGTGCTATGTGCTTGCCGTTGATGAAAACGGTGACGGAATCTATGATATAGCAATGCATTCAGGCTCTGCATATTCAAGACTTGTCGGAAATGATACGACTATAGTTCCTAAAGGAATAGTCAGAGGTGAAATATCAGCTTTCAGTCAGTCATCATCATTTGAAACAATAGGAAGTATCCAGAAGCTTAATCTCTATAATGATGAATCCCCTTATTATAATGAAAACTGGGCTGTTATATCAGTTGCCGACAATGTTCATGTTCTTCAGATATACTATGCATTCTTAAATACTCTTGTAATTGCCTCACTTATCTCCGTAGCTGCCGGAATATGCTTTGCAGTTTTTGCAAGCCGTCAGATATCAAATCCGATAACAGAAATAATAAATACCCTTAACCATAAAACAAACAGTCTTATAAAATTCAGCGATACAGGAATTACTGAAATAGACCGCCTTACTGATGCCATTGAGGAGTTGCAGGTAAACGTTGAGGAATCAGCTTCAAGAGTTTCAGATATAATAAAGCTTTCCGGAATAGATATCGGTGCTTTTATGTACAATCGTAACAGCGATGATGTATTTGTTTCAGAAAGCATTGTTGAATTTTTCGGATTCGATGACCTGCCACGTGGTGATGTTGTTATGAAAATGGACGAGTTCAGCCGCAGACTAAAAAAACTTGATACTGAAAATACTCTTTTCAACTATAATTCAACTTCAAGCCTTTCTGATAATCTTACAAACAATCTTACAAGTATTGTCGGAAACAATATTACAAAAATGCTTAAAGTAGTCGGCGAAAACGGTCAGACAAAATGGTTCAGATTCAATGTTGTTGAGGATAATAAAAAAATACTCGGCGTTATTCAGGATGTCACAAAACAGACTCTTGAAACCAAAAAAATGGAATATGAAAGAGATTATGACATTATGACAGGTCTGCTCAACAGACGTGCATACTATCAGGAAGTCGCAAAGAGATTTCAGCGTAAAAGCCGCCTTAAAATAGCTGCATTTATTATGCTTGACCTCGATAACCTCAAATATGTAAATGATACATATGGTCACGATTTCGGTGACGACTATATAAAGACTGCTGCCAATATCCTTAAAAAATTCAAGAATTACGGCGGCATAGTTTCAAGACTTTCAGGCGACGAATTTAATATATTTTTAAGCGGATTCAACTCAAAGGACGAAATAAGAAGCATTATATCATCAGTAAGAGAAGAACTCTCAAACAGCTACTGCCTCCTCGTTGACGGAAGTCATTTCAAATTAAGGGCAAGCGGCGGTATTTCATGGTATCCTGAAAATTCTGAATCATATGAACAGCTTATGAAATACGCTGATTTCGCTATGTATAAAATTAAAAACAGCAGCAAGGGAAGCATTGCTGAATTTGATATCAATGTATACAGCAAGGACTCAATCCTTATTACCGGCGTTGAGGAAATGAACAGAATAATCGATGAATGCAGGGTCAGATACGCATTCCACAGTATTGTAAATGCAAGAACCGGAAGAATATACGGCTATGAGGCTCTTATGCGTCCTCAGTCCGATATTTTAAGGTCGCCTCTCGAATTTATAAGAATAGCTAAAACCGGTGCAAAACTCTATGATGTTGAGAAAATGACATGGACTCAGGCTCTTAAAAGCTTTAAAATCCAGAAAAATAAAGGCAATATCGAAGAATCAGCAAAAGTGTTCATAAATTCAATATCAAACTGTATTATGAGCGATGAGGATATTGAAAAACTTGAATCAGATTACAGCGATATGCTTGACAAAATAGTTCTTGAAATCCTTGAAGGCGAGGAATCCAATAACAATTATGCTGAAAAGAAAAAAAGATTTGTCAGAAAATGGCGTGCGGAAATCGCTCTTGATGATTTCGGTACAGGCTATAACAGCGAATATGCCCTTATTACCTCAAAGCCGAATATCATAAAACTTGACCGTTCAATAATATCCGGCTGCGATGCCGATGAAAGCCGCCAGAACATTATCCAGAATATTGTCGGATTCGCAAGAAGCAGAAATGTAAAAGTTCTTGCTGAAGGCGTTGAAACTTATCAGGAAATGAAAATGTCAATTGCCTGCGGTGTCGATTTGCTTCAGGGATACTATATAAACAGACCTGTATTTGAACCTGAACCTCTGCCGGAGAAAACTGTAAGGGAAATTATTGATATCAATAAGGAAATCTATAATAAAATAATGATGTAAATTCACGCCGATTCGATGAATTATTTTTGTAGGGGCGACCACCTATCGCCCGCCTGAAATTCCGGTGAATCTAACGGGCGACC
>DJFA01000008.1:0-2273 GCA_002431975.1 Ruminococcus sp. UBA5884 | reverse complement strand
CCCCTACAAAATATAAGAAAAATTCCTTGTTTTTAATCATAAAATTTTGTTGTCAAATTTGCGTTAAATTATCCACAGAAAAATTATTATTGTTCTGCTGTTTAAAATGGAACTTATATCTTTTTTTGCCTTGATATGACTCTTTCATATTATATTTTTTATAAAAAAAGTGTTTTGTTTGTTGACAAACAGTAGGACAAATGTTATAATTTTGTTGTGGAACAAAATTATCTGGAGGTATTAAAATGATTTGTCCTGAATGCGGAAAAAAGCTTCCTGATGATGCAGGTTTCTGCGTCAGATGCGGAGCAAATCAGAATAACCCGAATGCTGAGGTTTATAAAAAAACCAAATCTGCCGAGAATAAGCCTGAAAATCCTGATACTGAACGTACCAGAATTATAAATATTATTCCTGACAGCCCTGAACCCGAAAAGGATAAGGATACTGATGAACAGGATGCTGTTATTACGGCAGGAAAGAAAAAATATACTAAAAAAGATGAACCAAAGCCAAAAGAACCGGAAAATACTGATGATGACGACGATGATGATGACGATGATGAGTATGATGATGACGGCTCATCAAAATCTTCAAGACTCGCCGTGCTTACAGTTGCCTGCATAGTCCTGCTCGTTGCCTGTATCGTGGTCTATTTCTTCGGCGGAAAAAAACTTTTCAAACGCCCTGATTCTTCTTCATCTGTTCCGGAGGTAACCTCTGAAATGATTGTTACTTCTGAAATACCTGTTGAAACTGAACCGCCCGTTACTGAAACCGAACCGCCTAAGACTACTCTCGTAACCGACTCAAACGGCAACGAATTTACTGTAGAGCTTGTGAACGATTCTCCCGCTTCCGTATTCCTCGATGAAGGCAGCCTCAGACTCCGTGCATACCCTTCTTCCGAAGCTTCAATACTCGGAGAAATTCCAAACGGTGAAGCCGTTACTGTAAAGGGTTCATGCGGCGAATGGTACTATATCGCTTATGGCGAAAGAACAGGCTATGTTTTCAGCGAGTATATAAAACTCAGTGAAGATGCTTCTCAGGATACTGAACCTTCACAGGATATTCAGGAAACTGAAGCTGTTACAGATATACAGCAGTCTGAAACTCTTTCTGATATTCAGGAATCAGAAACATCTGCCGCCCAGTAAAAAACATTTTTTAATCCGCAGAAATACTCGTTTATGCCTTATAATGTAAAAACCATGCATATTTTGCACATTAATTTACATTTTAATTATGACGTTCTTACAAAAAAATATAAGCAGGAACAGTATTTTTAGTCAAACTATTGACGGCGGTATATTAAAATGATATAATAAGCTTATCAAAAAATTTTAGGAGGTTGAACTAATTATGTTTAAAAAAGTGTTCGCCGGCATTTCTGCTCTTGCAATATGTGCAATGAGTATGCCAGCAACCATGTTTGCTTCAGCAGCAGACGTTAATAATGTTAACCTTGTACTCGGTACTGTTTCAACTACCGGTGCTATCGTTGACGGTGCTCTTGCTGAACAGGAAATAGTTACTCTCAATATCGATATGGATCATAACGACGGTTTCGTTGCAGTAGGCTTCCAGTTCGATATCGATCAGCCTGACGGCGTTTCATTCGGTAAGGATGCAGATGGTGCTACTACATACGAAGGTACTGCTATCCTTTTCAATACTATCTATGCTGCAGGTTCTGATTTCGGCTCAAAAGGCCTTAAATTAGGTACATTTACAAATAACAGCTGGAAACTCCCATCAAGTACCTCACCAAATCCTGATAACTCAAGATATGTTCCTGACGGTATCGTCAGCTTCTCAACTTCAGGTGAAAATACTCCATCAGGTACTACAGGCGTTTTCGCTCCTGCAAAATTCATTATCCCGGCAGGTACTCCTGAGGGTGCTTATGAAGTAAATATCGTTAATGGTGCTGTCAGCGTAAGTACCGGTGCTTCAATGACTGACGGCGAACTTACATATCAGAAAGGTTATATCATCGTAGGTAATGCTGATATACCAGACCCAGGTGATACAACTACAACAGAAGCTACTACTACAACAAAGGCTACTGAAGCTACAACAGAAGCTACTACAACAACAAAAGCTCCTGAAACAACAACAGAAGCTACTACTACAACAAAGGCTCCTGAAACAACAGCTCCGAATCCTTCAACTTCAGACTTTGAAATCGTAATCGGCAAGGTAGAAGTAGAAGCAGGTGCAAAAGAAGCTGTAGTTCCTGTAAGTATTAACAAGAACCCGGGAATCCA
>DJFA01000092.1 GCA_002431975.1 Ruminococcus sp. UBA5884 | reverse complement strand
GGGATTTCTATTCCGCAGTTGTCAAATTCATCTTTAACCTGTTCAAGAAGGTCATAATTGAGGGCTGCATAGTCAGAAGCGTTTACCCATACTCTTGTATGGATTATGATGGCACTGTCAGCATGTTCGCCGACTCTTACAAAAGGTTCAGGGTCTTTGATTGCAAGAGGATTCTTGTCGATAACATTCATGATTATAGTCTTTGCCTTTTTGTAGTCGCATTCATAGCTTACTGAAAAATTGATGTCAAGTCGTCTTATATTCTTTTCAGTATAGTTTGTTATTCTTGCTGATGACACAGAACCGTTCGGCACGTGAATAGTCTTGTTGTCAGGAGTAAGTATTGTAGTACTTATGATATTGATATTCTCAACTGTTCCGCTGATATCGGCAGTTTCAATGAAATCGCCTACTTTAAACGGCTTTGAGAGGAGAATTATAAAGCCTCCTGCAACGTTTGAAAGACTGTTCTGGAGAGCAAGACCTATTGCAAGACCCGCAGCACCGATAACTGCAACTATTGAAGTCATAGGAACTTTAAGTATTGTAAGCGTTATTACTATAAGCAGAGTATAAAGGAGTATGCTTACAAGCGAACGAACAAAACCATAGATTGTCTTGTCAACATTTGCTTTTTCCATAAATTTCAGAATAATCTTAACGGCAATCTTTACAAGGAATGTTCCAATCAGGAATATTACAAGTGCATAGATTACAGTAGGAAGTATCCCCTGCACATAATCAGCAATTTTTGTAAAAATATCTGTCACATATTTTGTTTCCTGCACCGCAGTATCCACTGCATTGTTTACTGCGTCAGCAATTCCGGCAGCTTCTGTTTCTGCTGTACTTACTGCTTCTGCAATTCCTGTAGTATCTGTTTCTGTCATGTCTTTAACCTCCATATATTTTTTATACTTATAATTATAAAACATCATGTCGAAATGTCAACATATTTCAATCAAAAAAAAATTATTTTTCCTTAAAATTTTTTTAATTTAAATGTTGCAAATAATTATAATTTGTTATATAATTATATCATATGTTATTTTAATAGAATGGAGAGTTATATGTATGGAAATGCAAATGGATATGTCGTATGTATTTGCAGTAATGATTACAGGCCTTGTAGTTGTATTTTTAGGTCTTGTTCTGCTTATTCTGTTTATTACTGCAATCGGCAAGATATTTGAAGCCTCATCCCAGAAGAAAAAATCCAAGGAAACTGTTGCTGTCAGGTCAGAACCTGTAAAGGCTGCTGTACAGGAAACTGTCGCTGATGATGAACCTGACGAACAGCCGGACAATGATGATGAAGTAATAGCTGTAATCGCTGCTGCTGTTGCAATGATGTCCGAAGCTGACGGAAAAACTTACAGGATAAGTTCTGTAAGACCAGCCAGAAAAGTTCAGTCAGGCAACGCATGGGCTATGGCAGGTATCAGGGAAAATACCAATCCGTTTTGAAAAATTTATTAAGAAAGGGCAAGTTTTATGTTTGATATCTTTATGGAAGCGATTACAGAACTTGCAAAGACAAGCGGCTTTGCAGGACTGGGATTAAAAGAAATAATAATGATTCTTATTTCATTTGTATTCATGTATCTTGCAATCGCTAAGAAATTTGAACCGCTTCTTCTCCTGCCGATTTCATTCGGTATGCTGCTCACAAACCTTCCTTTTTCAGGTCTTTACAATCCGGAACTCTTTATAATTAATGAAGAGGGTCATATTGATGTTATGAATGTCCTTACAAACGGCGGTCTGCTTGACCTCCTCTATCTCGGCGTAAAACTTCAGGTCTATCCGCCGCTTATATTCCTCGGCATCGGTGCTATGACAGACTTTTCACCTCTTATCGCAAACCCTAAGAGCTTCCTTCTCGGAGCTGCCGCACAGGGCGGTATCTTCTTTACATTCATCGGTGCTGCTGTTCTCGGAATGTCTGCTACTGAAGCAGGTTCAATCGCTATCATCGGCGGTGCGGACGGTCCTACTGCAATCTATGTTTCAAGTAAGCTGCTCAAGTCAACTGATACAATAGATACGGGTACTATCGCCCTTGCCGCATATACTTACATGGCACTCGTTCCTATTATCCAGCCGCCTATCATGAAGGCTCTTACAACTAAAAAAGAACGTGCCGTTGTAATGAGTCAGCTCAGAACAGTTACAAAAACTGAAAAGGTAATCTTCCCTATCGCTGTTACAGTCGTAATTTCACTCCTTGTTCCTTCAGCTGCTCCTCTCGTAGGTATGCTCATGCTTGGCAACCTCATGAAGGAAAGCGGCGTATGTGACAGACTTGTAAAGACTGCACAGAACGAACTTATGAACATCGTTACAATCTTCCTCGGCGTATCAGTAGGTGCAACTACTCAGGCTGACAAGATTCTCAATACATCATTTGCAAAAGTTATCGTACTCGGCGTTATCGCATTCTGTATCGGTACTGCCTGCGGTGTGCTTTTCGGAAAAATCATGTACAAGGCTACAGGCGGAAAGGTAAATCCTCTTATCGGTTCTGCCGGCGTTTCAGCCGTTCCTATGGCTGCCCGTGTATCACAGAAGGTTGGTGCTTCTGAAAATCCTACAAACTTCCTTCTTATGCACGCTATGGGACCTAACGTTGCAGGTGTTATCGGTTCAGCAGTTGCTGCCGGTGTTCTCCTCAGCATTATCAAGTAAATCAGATTCAACAAAAATGCGGTCAGCTGACAAACTGACCGCATTTTTTTATTTAATGCTGATTTGATGATTGTTGTTCTGTAGGGGCGACCATTGGTCGCCCGTCTGAAATTCCGATGAATCTAACGGGCGACCGATGGTCGCCCCTACAGAATAATCCCATATTTTTTATTTTTGAATAATTGATGTTATTTAAGAAATCCTGTTATTTTGATTATCAGTTCAACAGCAAGTATAAGCCCTGAAACTCTGAACAGTATATAATCAGCAATTCCTCCGGCTGAACAGAGTCTGAAAGCTATTGCCGGCTTTTTAAGAGGATAGAATAATTTTATCCTCTTTTTATTGAACATATCAAGAAAAATATGCGAAATTACCGAAATAGCCATATACAATGCAAATTCCGGAAGGATTATATATGCTGATACAGTAAGCAGTACAAGTCCCAGAATTGAATGCATAAAGCTGCGGTGAGGACAGTTTTTGCCGAACATACATATCATAAGCATTGCCATTATGCCGATTATTACCCGCATTACATTACTGTTTTTACTGATTTCCTTTACTATTCCGATTTTGAATATCAGTTCTGCAAGTGCAAGAAGTATTACTGATACTGTAATTATAATCAGAATCTTATTTAAATTTTTCCGGCTTTTTGAAGTACTCACATCAATATCGCTTATAACTGAACCTATAGAAGCAACTCCAAGACACATGACTGTTTCAGATACCGTTGACGGTGATGTTGCAAGCATTGTAACAGCCATGCCGAAAGCAAGATGCGTTTTTCCTGTCATAAAGAAAAATCCTCCTTTTTTTATTTCAGATTCATGTTAAATTATACATTCTTTTTCGACTCTTTGCAACAGAAAATTTTTTGTCATGATGAATTGTATTTACCATCGCTGAAGGCGACCATTGGTCACCCGTTGAGATTTGCCTTACCCCTATAGAAAATAAACATCAGAATTGCGTATATTAAAGCTGCTGATTTCATACCTTTAAGTATATGGAGGTATTCAGGTATGAAAAAATTTGCAGTCTTATTGTGTATCGGGATTTCAGTTCTGATTTTTGCAAAAAGCGGTCTTTTCAGCGGAATTGCTGAAAAAGAAAATCAAACTGTCAATAACAATGATGAAAATTCAGCTGTTCCGGTTGATTATGATTCATATACACCGCTTAACTATAACCAGCAGATTTCAATGTGGTTTCCGTTTATGGACTATAAGGATATACTTTTAAACAAATCTGAAGAGGAATTCAGAAATGAAACTGAACTGAGATTCAGCAATGCAAAGGAACTCGGAATAAATACAGTCTATGTCCATGTGCGTTCAAACTGTGACGCATATTATAATTCAGAACTCTTTCCAAGAGGAGAATATTTCTCTGAAAATTCAGATTTTGACCCCCTTGAAATAATGATTGATACCGCACATTCAATGGGGCTTTCATTTCATGCATGGGTAAACCCTATGAGAGGACAGACCTCTCAGCAGCTTGAAAATATGTCATCTGAATACAAAATAAAACAATGGTATGATGACAGTCAGAAAAACAGCCTTTATATAGTACAGTCAGGAGATATATGGTATCTCAATCCTGCATATAAAGAAGTAAGAAGCTTTATTGCTGACGGAATATTTGAAATACTCGAAAATTATAAGGTTGACGGCATTCATATAGATGACTATTTCTATCCCACTCAGGACGAAAGCTTCGACAGACAGGCTTTTGAACAGTCCGGAAGCACTGATTTTTCCCAATGGCGGCTTGATAATGCAAGCCTTATGGTAAGACAGATATACAATACTGTAAATGCTGTTAATCCTCAGATACTTTTCGGAATAAGTCCTCAGGGAAATATTGATGCAAACTATACATCACAGTTTGCTGACGTGAAAAAATGGTGTTCCCAGAAAGGCTATTGTGATTATATAGTTCCTCAGCTTTACTACGGATTTAAAAACAGTGTATGCCCATATGAACAGACTCTTGACAAATGGCATGAATTATCTTCATCATCAACTCTTATTGCCGGAGTATGCACATATAAAACCGGCAAAGAGGATACATGGGCTGGAGATGGAATAAATGAATGGATAACTGACAGAAATATCACTGCAAGACAGATAGAATATGCACTAAAAAACAATAAAGCTGACGGAATAGCCGTATACAGCTATTCATCAACATTTGAACGTGAAGATATATCAGCCTCAATTATGGATGTCCTTTCAGAAATAATCAGATAAACTGCTTATGTCAATTATAATGAGAAAGTTAGAGTAAACATATCTTTTTTATATGTTTTTTTAAATAATATGCTTGACATAGCTGTTCTACAGTGCTATAATGTTATTAAAATCATATAACCTTATCAAGAGTGGTGGAGGAAACAGGTCCTGTGAAGCCCGGCAACCTATTGTTATGCAAAGATGGTGCCAAATCCTGCGGGTTAATCCGAAAGATGAGGATTTTTAAAAGAAATTCTAAAGCATTCGGATAAGTTTCTGAATGCTTTTTTATTTGCAGTAAATTATAAAATTGGAGGAACTGAAAAAATGATAAAAAAACTTTTTACTTCAGAATCAGTTACAGAAGGTCATCCTGATAAAATCTGTGACCAGATATCAGATGCTATCCTTGATGCAATTCTTGAAAAGGATTCAGATGCAAGAGTTGCCTGCGAAACCGCTGTAACTACAGGCATGGTTCTCTGCATGGGTGAAATCACCACAAGTGCATATGTTGATATTCCGAAAATCGCAAGAGATGTAATCACTGATATAGGCTACGACAGAGCAAAATATGGCTTTGATGCTCAGACCTGTTCTGTAATAACATCAATTGATGAACAGTCAAAAGATATCGCTATGGGAGTTGATGAGGCTCTTGAAGCAAAATGCGGCGACGATGACAATGAAACAGGTGCTGGTGACCAGGGAATAATGTTTGGATTTGCCTGCAATGAAACAAAAGAACTCATGCCTATGCCGATTTCACTCGCTCATAAACTTGCACTCAAACTCTCTGAAGTAAGAAAGAACAAGACTCTTGCATATCTCCGTCCGGACGGAAAAACTCAGGTTACTATTGAATATGATGACAATAAGCCTGTAAGAGTTGATACTATTGTTATTTCATCACAGCACGCTCCTGAAATATCCCTTGACCAGATTAAAGAGGATATCATGGAATATGTTATAAAACCTGTTGTTCCGGCTGAACTCCTTGACGAAAATACAAAGTATTTCATAAATCCTACAGGAAGATTCGTTACAGGCGGCCCTCAGGGCGACAGCGGTCTTACAGGAAGAAAAATTATTGTTGACACATACGGCGGCTATTCAAGACATGGCGGCGGTGCATTCTCCGGAAAAGACCCGACTAAGGTTGACCGTTCCGCTGCATATGCTGCAAGATATATCGCTAAAAATATCGTTGCTGCACAACTCGCTGACAAATGCGAAATCCAGCTTGCTTATGCAATAGGTGTCGCAAAGCCGGTTTCTATACTCGTTGATACTTTCGGTACCGGAAAAGCTGATGAGGAAATCATTTCAAAGGCTGTTGACAAGGTTTTTGACCTCAGACCTGATTCAATTATAAAAATGCTCTCTCTCAGAAAACCTCAGTACAGAAAACTTGCTGCTTATGGTCATATGGGTCGTGAAGACCTCAATGCTGCATGGGAAAAAACTGACAAGGTTCAGGATATCCTTAAAGCTGTTGAAGAATTAAGCAGATAAAAAATTTTTGCTTTTCAAAGACCGGTTTTTTTAAAATTCCGGTCTTTTTTTATAATTTGCTATTGATTATAACCCGATTTTGTTATATAATATATAAAAGAGGTATTTTAACGAAAATAAAAGACGGAACTTTATATCTCATGTGAATTATGCCGAATAATTTTTATTCGCTTTTTGGAAAGGAGTCTGAAATTCAATGTTGGTTTTATCAAGAAAAGTCGGAGAATCAATACTTATCAATGATAATATCGAAGTTCAGGTAGTAGGAATATACAAGGATAAGGTGAAAATAGGTATCACTGCACCGAAAGATGTCAAGATATTCAGAAATGAAATCTATGGTACAACAATTCCTGAGAAAAATATTTCTGATATCGCTGATGATACAGCTGCTGACAAAGAAATCTTTGGTATCATTGATTATGGTATCACTACTGACAATGATGACATATTTTAACGCAAACAGGGGCATTTTTTCTGTCCCTGTTTTTTTATTAATATGTATTGCAAATTTTAATACTATATGTTAAAATAAAATTGTATCTGCTTCAGATTAATATCTGAAAGTAAATTTTTATCAGTTTAAGTTTTTTTAATCAGCTTTGCAAAAGCCGGTTAAAATCAAGGGAGAGTTGTAAAATGTATAAGATTGTTCATAAAAAAGTACTGAATCAATCAGTTGTACTTATGGATATTATGGCTCCTTTCATTGCTAAAAAAGCTCTGGCAGGTCAGTTTATAATATTCAGAATCGATGAACACGGCGAAAGAGTTCCGCTCACTATAGCCGATTATGACAGAGAAAAAGGCACTATAACTATTATATTCCAGATAGTAGGCAAATCTACAGAACATCTTGCCACTCTTGAAGAAGGCGACAGCATTCTTGATGTTACAGGCCCTCTCGGAGTTCCTACACATCTTGACGAAAACGTTAAAAAAGTATGCGTTATCGGCGGCGGTGTCGGCTGTGCCATCGCTTATCCTCAGGCAAAACAGCTTTTCAATAATAATGTTGAAGTCGATGTTATCGCAGGATTCCGCAATAAGGATATAGTTATCCTTGAGGACGAATTTAAGAAAGTCTGCAATAATTTCTATCTCGCAACAGATGACGGCTCAAAGGGTACTAAGGGCTTTGTTACGGATATACTTAAAAATCAGATTGAAAACGGTGCGGAATATGACGCTGTAATCGCTATCGGCCCTATCCCTATGATGAAATTTGTCTGTGAAACAACACGTCCTTACGGTATAAAAACTATCGTTTCACTTAATCCTATCATGATTGACGGAACTGGTATGTGCGGCGGCTGCCGTGTTACTGTCGGCGGAAAAATACGCTATGCCTGCGTTGAAGGCCCTGACTTTGACGGTCATGAAGTGGATTTTGATGAACTTTCAAAAAGAAATGCGACATACAGGGAACAGGAACATGAATGCCGCATGATGAAAGGTTTCGGAGGTGCTGAAAATGCCTAATATGTCAATGACTAAAATTCCTATGCCTGAACAGGAACCGGCTGTCAGAGCAAGGAATTTCCAGGAGGTTACTCTCGGATATACAAAGGATATGGCTGTGGAAGAAGCTAAAAGATGCCTTAACTGCAAACACAAGCCATGTATGAACGGCTGCCCTGTAGGCGTAAGAATCCCTGAATTTATAAAGCTCGTTGCTGAAGAGGATTTTAAAGCCGCTTATGAAGTAATAACTGCTACAAACGGTCTTCCGGCTGTATGCGGACGTGTATGCCCTCAGGAAAATCAGTGCGAAGGCAAATGCGTAAGAGGCATAAAGGGTGAACCTGTCGCTATCGGCAGACTTGAACGCTTTGTTGCTGACTATATGATGAACAGTGAAAATCATTCAGTTGAAAAACCTCAGCCGAATGGCCATAAGGTTGCTGTTGTAGGTTCAGGCCCTGCCGGTCTTACCTGTGCAGGCGACCTCGCAAGACTCGGCTATCAGGTAACTATATTTGAAGCTTTCCATACTGCCGGCGGCGTTCTTATGTATGGTATCCCTGAATTCAGACTCCCTAAGGCTATCGTTCAGAAGGAAATCCAGACTCTTAAATCTCTCGGCGTAGAAATAATGACAGATATGGTAATAGGCAAGGTTCTTTCCGTTGATGATATTATGGATATGGGATATGAAGCTGTATTCATCGGTTCAGGTGCAGGTCTTCCTAACTTCATGGGAATTGAAGGCGAAGCTCTTGTAGGCGTATGCTCTGCAAATGAATATCTTACAAGAATAAACCTTATGAAAGGCTATCTTGATGAATACGATACCCCTGTTATAAAATCCAAATCAGTTGCTGTTGTAGGCGGCGGAAACGTTGCTATGGATACTGCAAGAAGTGCTCTCAGAATGGGTGCTGAACACGTTTATATCGTTTACAGACGTTCAGAGGCTGAACTCCCTGCAAGAAAAGAAGAAGTCCATCATGCAAAGGAAGAAGGCGTTGAATTCATGCTCCTCAATAATCCTGTTAAAATAACAGGAGATGAACATGGCCGTGTAAATGGTATGGAATGCATTAAAATGGAACTCGGTGAACCTGATGAAAGCGGCAGACGCAGACCTCAGCCTGTTGAAGGTTCAAACTTCATGCTTGATGTTGATACTGTTATCATGTCAATAGGCACTTCACCTAATCCGCTTATCCGCACAACTACTACAGGTATTGAAGCAAACAAGCGTGGCTGTCTTGTTGTAAATGAGGATATGCTTACAACAAGAGAAGGCGTATATGCCGGCGGTGACGCTGTAACAGGTGCTGCAACCGTTATTCTCGCTATGGGTGCAGGAAAAACTGCTGCCGCTTCAATTGACAAGTATATCAAAGAAAAAATAAACTAAAAAAATCAGGAGGAGATAACCTATGATGCTGACTCTTATGACCACTTCGTCCGCAAATACTCAGGCAGACCTTGGTGCAATTATCGGAAGTCTTTTGCCGATGGTGATTATTCTGCTTTTCTTTTACTTTATATTCATGCGTCCGCAGAAAAAAAAGGAAAAAGAAACTGAGAAAATGAGAAATAACCTCGAAATCGGTGACGAAATCGTAACTATCGGCGGAATTGTCGGAATAGTTGTAAGAAAAACCAATGAAGATACTGTCGTTATCGAAACAGGCGGCGACAGAAATAAAATTCGTGTGAAACTCTGGGCAGTTCAGGAAAATATCACTGCAAAGGAAAAGGCATCTGCGGTTTCTGAAGATAAACCTGAAAAGAAAAAGAAAAAAGATAAAGAAAACGAAAAAGAAGAATAATCTGTTTATGTGCTGTGTATCTTTTGATATACAGCACTTTTTTAATTTTATAATATGTATAATCCATATCCCTCTGAAATAGAATTTAATACGGAGGGATATGTTTTATGAAAAAAAGAAATAAAAAAAGTATTCTTGATATAAATTTTATAAGTGATACTCTTTTTGTGCTTTCAGGACTTGCTGTAATGATAATTTTTATGATTATATCCGCACTGATAATGTCCGGAATAAGTCTTTCATATAAAATAACAGTAATTCTTGCTGAAACATCTCTGTGTGCCGGCTGTTTTATCTCAGGATTCTTTTATGCTCTTTTCAAAAGAAAAAACGGTCTTTTCAATGGCATGATAAATGCAGTAAAAATATATCTTGTTATATTCATTACAGGGCTTATTTTCATGGATAAGATATCTCCTGAGCTTATACCATTAAGATTCGCCGGAGCAGTCCTCAGCGGCATGCTGGGCGGCATATACGGCGTTAATTCAAAATTCAAAAAACCAATATAAAAAAGGTGTACTAAAAAAAGTACACCTTTTAAAAAATTCAGATAAAATTATTTCTCTTCATCTGTTTCAGCGTCAGCTTCAATAATTCCGCCGAAATCAAATTCAAGACATTCATTGCAGTTAGGACAGTTTATTGAACCTTCCTCAAGCATACCATCATCAAGCAGAATGGTATCACCGCAAGTAGGGCACTGAACCTCATAAAGCTCATCATCATCGAAATCGTCGTAATCCTCGTCATCGTCCTCATCATCGCTGTCAAGAGAATCGAGTTCATACATATCATCTTCGACATTGCCTAAATCTTCATCAAGAGCTTCGCAAAGTTCTGTAAGTTCATCAATCTGACCCTGAAGGTCTTCAACATACATAACCATTTCATTCATGACCTTTGACATCTGAATAAGTGCCTTGCCTTCTTTTGTAGAGCTGTCAATTTCAAGACCTTCCATAAGACCCTGAAGATAAGACATATTTTCTGTAAGCTTCATAAAATGCTCCCCCTTTTTTATATAGGATTATTTTGATATATGCTTTTAATTAAGCACGTTCCATGTATTCGCCTGTTCTTGTATCAATTCTTATCATATCGCCTTCTGATATGAAAAGCGGAACTTTAACTTCTGCACCTGTTTCAAGAACAGCCGGTTTTGTAGCATTTGTAGCTGTATCGCCCTTGAATCCAGGGTCTGTCTGAGTTACCTGAAGTTCAACAAAGAACGGAGGTTCTACACCGAATACTTTGCCCTTGTATGAAAGAACTTTAACTTCCATATTTTCCTTTACGAATGCAAAGCTTGGACCAAGAACAGATTTATTGATAGGTTCCTGTTCATAAGTTTCTGTATCCATAAAGTAATATAAATCCCCGTCAGAATAAAGATACTGCATATCTTTTCTTTCAACGAAAGCAGTAGGATACTTGTCTGTAGGGTTGAAAGAACGTTCAACCACTGCACCAGTAATTACATTTTTAAACTTTGTTCTTACGAAAGCAGCACCCTTACCAGGTTTTACGTGCTGGAATTCAATAATCTGCACAACGTTGCCGTCAAGTTCAAAAGTAACGCCGTTTCTGAAGTCGCCTGCTGAAATCATAAAAATAATACCTCCAAGTTTTAAGCTGATTTTGCAACGGATAAAATCCGTTAATTTTTATTGTATAAATATCCTTGATATCTATTTTACAATAAAATTTAAACTTTTGCAATACCTAAAATGAAATAATTTATAAACAAATGAGGTTTTTAGGGCTATGAGTAAAATTCATGCAGCCTTCCTTAGTAATTTTAACCATATCCTCGATTCTTACACCGAATTCCTGCGGGAGATATATGCCTGGTTCAATGGTTACAACTGCATTTTCAGGAAGAATAGTATCAGATTTAGTTGAAGCATTGGGATATTCATGGATTTCCATGCCTACGCCATGACCGAGTGAATGACCGAAAGCTTCTCCATAGCCTGCATCTTCAATAATTTCTCTTGCAAAGGCATCAAGATTTCTTCCTGTAATGCCTGCACACACTGATTTAAGAGCCGCAGACTGAGCTGAAAGAACTATATTATAGATATCCTTCATTTTTTCGTCAGGATTTCCGACACATACTGTTCTTGTCATATCGCTGTGGTAGCCGTCATATACAGCACCGAAGTCCATAAGAACGAAATCTCCGTTTTTAACCTTATAATCAGAAGGAACGCCGTGCGGCATTGAAGTATTTTTTCCGGCAAGAGCTATTGTATCAAATGAAAGAGCCTCTGCACCGTTTCTGAGCATAAAATAATCAAGTTCAAGAGCTATTTCCTTTTCAGTTCTGCCCTCCTGTATAAAGCCGAGTATATGAGTGAATGCATCATCAGTAAATTTCTGAGCAGTTTTCATTTTTTCGATATCCTCATCGCTTTTTACTGAACGCATATCATAAATTTTTCTGCTTAATCTGTCAGTAGTATCAAAGCTTATATTTTTAAGGGCTTTTCTGAATGAATTAAGGCGGCTTAAAGTCATTTCCTCGGCTTCAACTGAAATTATATGTGCATTATGTCTGTGAAGCAGTTCTTCAATCTGACCATAAAGCGAACCCTGGAGGATTACTTCACAATCTTTTACACATTCTCTTGCTTTTTCTATATATCTGAAATCTATTATAAGGTATGCTTTATCTCTAAAACAGAGCAAAACTCCGGCAGATGATTTCATACCTGTAAAATATCTTCTGTTTATATCTGAAACTATAACCGCACAATCTGAATTATCCGGCACAGCGTTCATAAGTTTTTCAATATTGCTCATAAAAAACACACCTTACTTTTCAATCATATTGCAAAGACCTGTCAGGGCAAGCATATAGCTGTCAAGTCCGAAGCCTGAAATACTTCCTCTGCATACAGGAGCTATAACGGATTCTGAACGGAAACTGTCCCTTGCAAAAACATTGCTTATATGTACCTCAATGCATGGGATTTTAATTGCGGCAATGGCATCTCTTACAGCATAGCTGTAATGAGTATATGCACCTGCATTTATAGCTACTCCGTCAAATATTTTTCTTGCCTCATGGAGCTTATCAATGATTGCTCCCTCATGGTTTGACTGGAATATTTCACATTCAATACCAAGTTCATCAGCCTTGTCCATAATCATTTTATTGAGATTTTCAAAGGAAACATCTCCATAGATACCCGGTTCACGTTCTCCTAAAAGGTTGAGATTAGGCCCATGGATAACAAGTATTTTCTTCATTTATAATACACCTCGTTATTTTTCAGGAATATATAATTTTTTTGGAATAAAAGGCTTTTCCATAAATCTTTTAAATTTAAAAAATGCTGTTGTTTCATGCTGTATTGGGAAAACGTATATACTTTTTATGCGTCTGAGATTTGCACCGAGAATATCGGTAAAAATCTGGTCACCTACAGCAGCTATATTTTCAAAAGGTATTCCCATGCGTTTCTGAGCCTCATTAAAGCCCTTTGAGAGAGGTTTTTTACCCTCGCATACAAATTCAAGACCCAAATTATCCGCAAACGGCTTTACACGTTCATAATGGTTATTTGAAACAATCATCATCTTTATATTGTTTTTACGCATTTCATCAAGCCATCTGTCCACATTCTGAGCCGGTATGGGGTTATCGTGAGTGGTAAGTGTATTATCAAGGTCAAGTATAAGACCTTTTATATTATAATGCTCCAGAAGCTGTACAGATATACAGTCAACTGTTCTTACAGCTGTAGTTGAATTAAAAAGCATAGGGATACCTCCGTTATAAACGAAAAAGCGGACGAATACGCCCGCTTTAATCAGTTGCTTTATAAAAGCTGAAAAAAATTAATACTTACGCTTACGAGCAGCCTCGGATTTTTTCTTACGTTTTACCGAAGGCTTTTCGTAGTGTTCTCTTTTACGAACTTCAGCGATAACGCCGTCCTTAGCACATGACCTCTTAAATCTTTTAAGAGCTGTATCCAAAGATTCGTTCTTTCCAACACGAACTTCTGCCATTTGTTTCCCTCCCTTTGCCGCTAAGACAGAGGTTTATACTTAAATCGTCTGATAAACAGGCGATGTCAGTCATCACATCAAACTTCAGCGAATTCTACTATCCTTTGTAAACATATACAGAAGTAGTTTTCATGATATATTTTATTCTACCACAAATTCCTGCATTCTGTCAAGGGGTAAACCGAGCTGTAACAAATTTCGTTATTTTGCAACAAAATTAACGAGCTTATTTGGTACATATATCTGTTTTACAACAGTCTTACCGGCTACAGCTTCAGCAACCTTAGGATTGTCAAGAGCAGTTTTAAGAACATCATCTTTCGGCATATCAACCGGAATAATGAGCTTTGTTTTAAGTTTGCCGTTTACCTGAGCAACTATTTCAACTGTTTCATCAACGCAGAGCTTTTCATCATATTTTACCCATGACTGCTGGTCGAGGATTTTTCCTCCTGAAACAGTATTGTACATTTCTTCAGTAATATGAGGAGCAAACGGATTGAGCATTATAAGGAAATCCTCAAGTTCTTTTCTGTTTATTGAGCCTACTGAGTATATTTCATTGATAAGAGCCATCATTGAAGCAATAGCTGTATTGAATTTAAGGGATTCTATATCTTCAGAAACTTTCTTTATTGTTTTATGGAGAGATGATTCAAGCTCCTTGCGGTATTCATCGCCGTCAATGAGCATATCCTGCAAAGCCCATACTCTGTCGAGGAATTTTTTACAGCCCTTTATACCGTTTTCCTGCCATGGAGCAGCCTTTTCAAAGTCGCCTACAAACATTTCATAGAGTCTGAGAGTATCAGCACCATATTCAGCAACTACATCATCAGGATTTACAACATTTCCTCTTGATTTTGACATCTTAGTGAATTTACCCGGATTTTCAGGGTCTTTTCCGAGAATCATTCCATGTGAAGTTCTTTTCATATATGGTTCTTTGCAGCTTACTGCACCTATATCATAGAGGAATTTATTCCAGAATCTTGAATAAAGCAGATGGAGAGTTGTATGTTCCATACCGCCGTTGTACCAGTCAACAGGCATCCAGTAATCAAGGGCTTCCTTTGAAGCGAGTTCATTATTGTTGTGAGGGTCGCAGTATCTGAGGAAATACCATGATGAGCCTGCCCACTGAGGCATTGTATCAGTTTCACGCTTTGCAGCTCCTCCGCAGCACGGACAGGTAGTATTTATAAAGCTGTCGAGTGCAGAAAGAGGGCTTTCGCCGTTATCTGTAGGCATATAGCTTTCAACCTCCGGCAGAGTGAGCGGGAGTTCGCTTTCAGGGAGAGCAACATATCCGCATTTATCGCATTTTACGATAGGGATAGGTTCACCCCAGTATCTCTGTCTTGAGAATACCCAGTCACGGAGTTTGTAATTTACCTTTGCTCTGCCTTTTTTGTTTTCCTCAAGCCATTCTCTGATTTTAACCTTTGCTTCTTCAACTGAAAGGCCGTCAAGGAAACCGCTGTTTGTCATAATACCTGTTGCACAGTCAGTAAAGGCTTCCTTTTCGATATCTCCGCCCTTTACAACTTCAATTATCGGGAGATTGAAAACCTTTGCAAATTCATAGTCACGGGTATCATGTGCCGGAACAGCCATAATAGCACCTGTTCCATAACTCATAAGTACATAATCTGATATAAATATCGGAATTTCTTTATTGTTTACAGGATTAACGGCACGGATACCTTTAAGTTCAACGCCTGTTTTATCCTTGTTCATTTCAGTTCTGTCGAAATCTGATTTTCTTGCAGCAGCTTCCTGATAAACTCTTATTTCGTCCATATTTTCGAGTTTGTCAGCCCATTTTTCGATATACGGATGTTCAGGGGATATAACCATATAAGTTGCTCCGAAAAGAGTATCAGGTCTTGTAGTATATACAGTGAGTGTATCGCCTGTAGTTGCAGTGAAATCAACCTCTGCACCTGTTGAGCGTCCAATCCAGTTAGTCTGGGTTGATTTGATTTTTTCAAGGTAGTTTACTTCTGAAAGGTCATCGAGCAGACGCTGTGCATATTCAGTAATTTTAAGCATCCACTGGGATTTTACCTTTCTTACGACCTCACCGCCGCAGCGTTCGCATACGCCGCCTACAACTTCTTCATTGGCAAGAACGACCTTGCATGATGTACACCAGTTTACAGCCATTTCCTTTTTATATGCAAGACCTTTTTTGAACATCTGGATAAATATCCACTGAGTCCATCTGAAATAATCCTTGTCAGTAGTATTTATTTCTCTGCTCCAGTCAAAAGAGAGTCCGAGGGATTTAAGCTGTTTTTTAAATCTTGCAACATTATTCTTTGTAACTATTGCAGGATGGATTTTATTTTTTATAGCATAGTTTTCAGTCGGAAGACCAAAAGCGTCCCAGCCCATAGGGAAAAGAACGTTATAGCCTTCAAGTCTGCGTTTTCTTGAAACTATGTCCATAGCAGTATAAGGTCTTGGGTGACCTATATGAAGTCCTTCTCCTGACGGATAAGGAAATTCAACAAGAGCATAGAATTTAGGCTTTGAATAATCATTCTCTGCCCTGAATGTTTCATGTTCATCCCAATACTTCTGCCATTTCTGCTCAATCGCAGAAAAATCATAGCTTTTACCCATTTTTCTATCAATCCTTTATATATAATTATTTTTTTGGTATACCGGCTGAAAAGAACTCCTTCACATCTTTATTGAATACAAGTATTGCCGCAGCACCGATATCAAGAGCGGCTTCAATCAGGTATATCCAGTTATTTGCTATATCTGAAATATTATTGCCGAAATTTTTCACTACAACGAATGCAAGCAGAACCGCAACAACATAGTTGACAAATTTTATTCCTGAAAGCAGAAATCCGAGTACTGCGACTGCAAGAACTATTTCAGGGAGTGAAAAAGCTCCGATTATCCCATTGAAAACAGCTTTTACAACAACATATATACCAATTGCGGCTGAAAATTTTTTTCCCATAAAAAAGACCTTCTTTATTTTTTAAGTTTGTTTTTTTCGGGCTTATAGAGTATCAGTATTTCAGCGACAGGCACTGAAACAGCAAGCACTGTATATAAAACGGATATAAATGAAAGGTCAGGCAAAGAACCTGATGTTATTATCTGAAATCCGGCAGCTATATAGACTGCGGTTATTATTACATCAAGAACTATTTTTATGCGTTTTGCCCAGCTGAAACCTATGCATATGCATATCCAGAGTCCTGCATTTATTATTCCGGTCGTGATGGTCATTTCCTTTGCAGCGACAAGAAAAACATATATTGCTGAAAAAATCACGGCACATATTACTGAAGATTTTTTCATATTATTCAAGGAACTGTTTTGCATCTATTTTCTTTCCGTCAGCCCACATACGTTCAAGCTGATAGTAATCCCTTGTTTCCTTATAGAAAATATGGACAACCACGTCTGAATAGTCAAGAACTATCCAGTTTGAGCCGTTGCCTTCCTTGCCGTATGGTTCTTCAGCATTCTGTGACATCTGAAATTCGACCTCATCGGCAAGAGTTTTTGTATGTGTGGAGCTTGTACCGTTTGCGATTATAAAATAATCTGAAAGAACGGTTATATCGCTTATGCGGATTATCTGTATATCCTCAGCCTTTTTGCTGCTGAGAGCATTTACTATAACTTTTATTTTTTCATCAGTAGTCATAAAATCAAATTTCCTTTCGGTTAATTTCTAAGAATATCCGGAATATCGCCTTCAAAAATATCATTGAGATTTGCATTTTCATTATCATACCATGTTGAAGTATTTGAAAGTTCATATATCGGGAGAGAATTGACATCTTTCTGATATGGTCTGAAATAAGTGTTCATAAGCTCAGCAGCGGCATCTTTATGGATTGACCATACTGAATAGCCGTTATATGTTGCCCCTTCGCCCGGAACCATATATACTGAAACATCGTCCATAGCGACATTTGTTGCAAAATCGGCAAGGCTGCTGAGTTCTCCTGATGTGAGGTCTGAATTTATATATTCGGAAAGCTGCGGGAGCATAGTTATCAGTGAAGCACCCATATCTTTCATTTTATTCATGGCAGCAGCAAGGAAAATTCTCTGAGCCTTTACTCTTCCTATATCTCCCTCGGCATAATCATGTCTGAAACGTACGAACCATTCAGACTGCTGACCGTTTAAAACCTGCTGACCCGGTTCAATTATCTTGTCAGCTTCATATACGATTCTTTCAGGGATATCTATCGGTATGCCGCCTATCAGGTCAACTACAGGGGGGATATCATTACAGTTTATGGTTATATATCTGTCTATCGGTATTGCAAATGTTTCTCTTACGACACTTACAACCCTGTTGATAGGGGTAAGGTCGGGGTCTCCGACACTGTAGACACCATTTATTTTTCCGGTCTGACCAATATTTACAAAGCTGTCCCTTGGTATCTGGAGAACGTTTATTGAATGTTTTTTTATGTCAAAAAGGAAAAGCATCATAACATCAGTATTAAGTCCCTCCTCATCAAATCCGAGGCAGAGTACTGTAAGCTGACCCTCTATAAGCTGGTCGATATCAAGACCGTCATCAGCATTGTTTTCATCTTTAAGTTCATAGCTGCTGTAATCTTTTTCAAGGACTCCTTCAAGATTTCCGAGAGGCTGAGTGCGTCTGAGAGCCGGTTTTATAAGCATATAGATAAATGCAATCAAAAGAACTGTTATTACAACAAGAATAACTATTTCCGCAGCAGTCATTTTTTTAAATTTCTTCTTTTTTTTCTTAGCTTTTGTCATAAAACAAATCTCCTATTTTTCCTTATTGCTGCATAAAAATGCGTATTGATTATAGGCTTCTCCGGTATATCTTGGTATATATCCGCCTTTTTCGAGAACACTCATTATTGAATATTTAAGAGCTTCAAGCATTGCCTTGTTTATATCGGTATAGGCAAGCTTACGCATTTTCTTGACATCTTTAAAGGTTCTGTCAGCTGAAACGAGGTCGCCGAGATAAACTATTTCCTCAATTCTTGTCATACCTGCTCTTGCGATTGTATGGAATCTCACAGCATTGATTATATCCCTGTCAGTTATTCCGAGTTCATGTTCAATATACCATGCACCTGCCACTGCGTGCCAGAGAGGTTTTGAGGAAAGCTCTGAATCACTTACAGCAAGGCGGCTTTTAATGACCATTTCCCGCTGTTTTTCGGCAGGTATTTCCTTGCATACATCATGCATAAGTCCTGCAAAATAGCATTTTTCCTCATCTTCGCCGTAAACTCTTGCGAGTGCGAGGCATTCATCAGCTACATTAAGAGAATGTGTATATCTCTTTTTTGAAAGACGTTCTCTTAAAAATTCTTTTTTCTCCTCAACGTTATACAAAAAATCACCACATTTCATAAATTCAGCAGCAAAAACAATCTGAAAAGGTCTATTCGCCGTATAATTTTTTTTGCTTTATATATTGTACTACTTTTTTGTCCAAATAGCAAGAATAAAACTGATGATTTTTTATGCTTTTTCTGATTTGAGTTGATGAAATTACTACAGGTTCAGCGTTTACAATTATAATTTCCCCGTATTTTTCAAGTTCATGCTTTTTTGAAACGAGCTGTAAACTGTCATTTTTTTCTCTTGAAACTACTGCAAGGGCGGCTTCTGCGAGAATATCCCTGTATCTGAACCATGTATCAAATGAAAGCAGCATATCACTTCCTGCGAGCAGATAAAGCCTGTCATCAGGACAGGTTTCCCTGAAATGCATAACTGTATTATATGAATAGCTTATATTATTCTGTGAGATTTCCCAGCCGCTGACTTCAATTCCCTGTATGCCTTCCGAGGCAAGACGGCACATTTCAAGTCTGTCAGAACCGTCTATATAGTCATCATACTGTTTATGAGGAGGAATATTTGCCGGCATAAGTATAATTCTGTCAAGTTCAAGCTGCTGCATAACGCTTTGTGCAAGATGGATATGACCATTATGAACAGGATTGAAACTTCCTCCGAAAATTCCGGTTTTTCGCATGATTTTTAAAGTTTTATAACAGGTTCTTTTGGATTTTTCTTATATAAAACAAGTTTGCTGCCGATTACCTGAACTACATCAGAACCTGTTTTTTCAGCAAGTTCATCAGCAGCTTCCCTTGATGTATAGGCTGAATTGTCAAGAACCTTTATTTTCACTATTTCACGGACTCTGAGAGCATCTTCAACCTGATTTACAAGAGTATCAGGAATACCTCCCTTTCCTATCTGAAAAATTGTATCTTCGGTACTTGCAATACTTCTGAGTTTAGCTCTCTGTTTACTTGTCAGCATAATTTTTCTCCTTTAACATATCAGCAAATTTTTCAAGTGCAGCTGCACGGTGGCTGATTTTATTTTTCATATCTGCGGGAATTTCGGCAAATGATTTATCTCCATACATGAATATCGGGTCATATCCGAAACCATTTTCTCCCTTTGGTTCATATCCGATATATCCTCTGCATTCTCCCCTTACGGAATATTTACAGCCATCTGAATCTATAAAGCAGATAACGCATACAAATCCGGCATTTCTTTTTTCCACAGGAACATTTTCAAGTTCTGAAAGAATTTTTATGCATTTATCGCTGTCTGAAGCGTTTTCGCCGCCATATCTTGCAGAATATACTCCCGGAGCTTTATTGAGCCAGTCAACCTCAAGTCCGCTGTCATCGGCAATAACGGCATATTTTCCGCCAAGAACATCATATACGGCTTTAGCCTTTATATATGCATTTTCTTCAAATGTGCTGCCTGTTTCGTCAGGGTCAGCAGAAATATTCATATCATCAAGAGAATATATCTCATGTCCGAGAGGTTCAATAATCTGTCTTATTTCTCTTAATTTATTCTTATTATTTGATGCAAG